>CAYMGZ010000412.1:0-3111 GCA_964390095.1 uncultured Lachnospiraceae bacterium
AAGCCGAAGGCTGAACTGTTACAGATGATTTTGATCTTTCCCATCCACCCCACGCCCCGGATGGTGTGAGGACTTTCTTCCTTTATATTATGCCGTTTACTCATACAGCCCCTGCGCCGCCCCTGCCAGTCACCCCGCCGGAACAACGCCCATGCCACTAAATCCCCTTTCCTGTTTACAAAAAATTTCAAAATTCAAGTGCATTTTTGTAATAATGATATGGTAATTTGACAAAAAACCGGATATTATGATCTCATTCAAAAATATAAAAGGAGATATCACCATGAAACGTTTATCCGAATCAACCAAATCCATAATGGCAATCCTTCTTGCAGCAGCATTTTTCTTTGGGGCAGCGGCAGCCGTCCATGCGGAAAATACCACCGACAGCCAAAAATGCTGTTCACAGTCTTCCCTGCCCTCCGATACCCTGTTGGCGGATGATTGGGAATGTATCGACTTCATCTGATCCGGCAGCACAAGACCCGCTTTAAGCCAGCTTAGAAAGGGCTTTTTCAAGCCCTTTCTTATCCTGGACCAGCTCCGCAAGCAGCGCACATTTTATGTAATCAAGATCAACCGTTTCATTTCTGCCCTCGGAGGCTTTCTCATAAATATCCATGAGTTTCTGTATATTGTACGCTCTTGCGTAGTAAAGACTGGGCAATGTATTCAAAATATGCCTTTTCAGGCAATCCGCAATCGCCCTGTCACATTCTTCAATCGCTTCCCGGTACAGCCCCTTCTCCCCGATCCATCGAATGCGGTTTCGGTTCACCATCGCATAAATCCCGACAGGATAATTGATCTGCAATGTTATATCATTCAGCATATCCGTAACCGTCTGCAAAAGATACAGCGCCCTATCAATATTTCCTAATTTTCCATAGCTATCCGCAATATTGCAGACCGTCACAATCTCCTCCGGCAAAAGAATTTCATAGGAAAAACTTTTCGTTCCATAAGAGTGCACTGTCATTTTCAGCGCTTTCTCAAGCAGCTCCAATTCTTCCCCCACCGTAATCCTACCCTGCCTCTCATCAATCGTGGCATGTACCCGGATCAGATACTGCCGGTTTGTTACATACTGCAGCGACAGCTCACCTTCCAGTTGTGCAAGCAGCTCTTCCGCCCTGTTGTAATCATTCAACGTCCGTATACGCTTCAATTCCCGGTTCAGTTCCAATACCCGGTAATCCGTTGTTTTCAGGTAAGGTGTACAAAAACAGTTCTCTTTTCCGAGCCGCCGCATGATATCCCGCATCGTCCGGTAATTAGGGCGCTGCTTTCCCCTCTCGATCCGCGAGATGGTTTCCACCGTGCAGCATACGACCCCGTTCACATTCTGGCAAAGCTCCTCCTGCGTCAATCCGATTGCTTTGCGAGAACGGTAGATAAACTGTCCAATATTGTACTCTCCCATTTTACCTCCTTTAACCATGCCATCTTTTCACGCACCGCCTCCCTGTCACCGTACACCAACAAAAGCGCGACCAGGTCCTGCGCATCCGTCCCCATCCTTTTGTACATTTCGGGCGAACCCGTGCCCTCCCAAAGCCCTTTGTATATTTCCATGCGCTCCGCAAGCAATTCCTTTAAAAGTTCCATGCGCATATTTTTCCGCAGCAATTCAACCGCGGTATCCAAAATCTGCAAAGCTTCCCCCTCCTGCCCCTGCAAATGCTCAAAATGCCCGTATGCCATGCAAAGCCCCGGCAGGATTTCAAGCTTGCGCTCCTCGTCCATCCCCCTGCAATTCTGCGGCAGGAACATCCCCGTTGCCATAGTATTGCGGTACATGAGCGCATAAACTTCCCGCACCTTCCCCGTATCGTCCCTGCGCCCATAAAACCCTGCCAGTTCCCACAGATAATCCAATTCCTCCTGTGTAAAATAAAGTTTCTGGTGCGCCAGCCCATCCCATACCGCAATATGCTCCTCCGGAAGGATTCCGCCCCGCAGCGCGATACAGCGCTTTTGCCAGATGCTCCAGCGCCGGCTGAATTTCGACTGGAAATGCTTCTCGTATTCCGCGAGGGAAAGCTTCGCCGCTTCCAAGTCACCCCGTTTCCATACCTCTATGATCTGCTCCCGCTTGCATTGCTGGCCATACTCCGAATTCGTGGAATAAAACTCAAATTTATTTACCGATTTCCCCATCCGTGTCAGATATGCGGCCGTCATCAGCAAACTGGCCTTGATCCCGTTTTCCATCGCCGCCATGTCACTCGGCGCGCAGATCCCTTCCGACAAATCCTCCAGCGAAATCTGGCGGTACTCCCGCATCCGCTTTAGCGTCCTCCCAAGCAAAAGCTCTTTTTCCGTCATCTCGCCAACGTGGTTTGGTCCCTCCACATTTCCCAGCAACCTATCATATTTCTCTTTCAACCCGTCTTCCATGTGTACAACCGCCTGCCTTAATATCTGTACATTTATCGCAAACATACCACAGTTTTATCTTTCTGTCAATAAAATCTAAAAAACCATGTTTTTCGACTTTTTCTCGTTTTTTCGTCATAATTTATTTTTACTTTGAATTTCTCATTGCAATTATTGTTATAAAATAATTTTTGATTCCTTCATGCTGTTTTGTTGCATCAATGAGTAAGTTTTATTTCATCTCTGCTTTTTGCATATTTGGCGGGTGCAACGAAAAACAGATATCCTTCTACCTCTGTTTTTACAATCCAGTATAAAAATAAATTCCCATTCCTGTGAGCTTATGTTGTAAAATTTTCGAAAATAATCGAAAATTTTTTAATAATTCTATTGAAATTTGTATAAGAATCGGTTATAATCAAGCCATCATGAATATAAAGGGGGATACAAATCCATGAAAAAACGTATTGTCGCATTTCTTGCGGTGCTCCTCATGCTGCTCTCCTACATCCCGGCGGACAGCCCTGAAGTGGCAAAGGCGGCGGGGGATGCCGTGCTAAAGCTCCACTATCACCGGCCGGATAACAATTACGACGGCTGGGATGTCTGGATGTGGGCATCCGGCATGGACGGCGCAGGCTACGCGTTTGCGGAGGAAAACGGCGAGATGGTTGCAACCGTTGTCCTTGCGCCGGGCGTTACGAGCGTGGGCTTTATTGTCCGCACACAGGA
>CAYMGZ010000413.1:0-3097 GCA_964390095.1 uncultured Lachnospiraceae bacterium
TTGATTGGCAACGCTGCGGTCGGAAAAATGACCGTTGGTCAGAAACTGATGAAAATCACAAACCTGCGGTTATTTCACAACCATATGACGATCGAGCCGGTAATCGAAATTTTCGGCTATTTTGACAACCAGGCAATCGCCCGGCTGCGGGAGGTGGTCTTTGAAGAATTCGCCGCTTCCAGCCAATACGGAATGATTTTCACTTACATGTGGGCGTTTGACCAGCCATCGGACTGGGATTACGTGGAACATGTCAAAGAAATCTTCCGGCAAAAAAATCCGGATGTGGAATTTTATTATGTGGAGCTTGTCGCCCCAAAAGAAATCCGCCTGCAGCGCAACGTTACGGAAAACCGCTTAAAAAACAAAGCCTCCAAAAATGATATTGCCGCATCAAACCAACGCCTGATCGCCGATGATGAAAAATACCGTCTGGAAAGCCGCGATGGGGAAATCCCATTTGAAAATTACATTAAAATCGATAATTCCGCACTTGCGCCAGAAGAAGTGGCAAAACAGATCAAAGAATTTTTTCATCTGTAAATTTGCAGGGGCTGTTGCAAAATACAGAATCCCTAAAATATATGGTTGGCCTGCATCGGATATGACACCATATTTTGTGGGAAAAGTTTATTTTGCAACATCCCTTGCTCTTTTTTAATATCACACTGCGCTTAAATCATTTTCCCGGCAGCAAAAACAGCCAGCCCTGATATTTCCCATCCCGCAGCAGGAATTATTTCTTAAAATAATTTACCGCATTATGATAGCATATATCCTGCACTATCCCGCCAACAAACTCCACCTCGTCCGGATACTCCCCTTCCTCGATCAGATTCCCAAGCATATTGCAGAGGATCCTGCGGAAATACTCATGCCGCGTATACGAAAGGAAACTGCGGCTGTCGGTCAGCATCCCGACAAATTTACTGATCAGCCCCACCTGCGAGAGTGCCATCAGCTGGCGCTCCATGCCGTCCTTCTGGTCATTGAACCACCACGCCGAGCCAAACTGCATCTTGCCGACAATCCCGGCCTGCTGGAAACAATTCATCAATGTCGCCAAAACTTCATTATCCCTCGGATTTAAGCAATAAAGGATTGTTTTCGGAAGCTCGTCCGTGGAATCTAACGTGTCAAGCAGCATCGAGAGTTTCTTCGCAAACGTCTGGTCCTCAATCGCGTCAAAGCCCGTATCAGGGCCTAACAGCCCCATATACCGCGCGGAATTATTGCGCAGTGCGCCGATATGGTACTGCTGCACCCAGTGCAGGCGCGCATACTGCCTGCCGAGATGCACAAGGATATAACCCTTGTACTGTTCAATCTCCGTGCGTGTCAGGTCATCCCCCGCAAGCGCCTTTTTCACAATCTTGTCCACCTGCTCTTTCGTGGCAGGAAGGAACATCACCACGTCAAGCGCATGGTCGGAGCACACACAGCCAACGCTGTCGAAATATTCGATGCGTTTCGTAAGCGCCTCACACAGGCTTTCAATGCCGTCAATCTTCACATCGGCGGCATCCGCAAGCTTCGCGATATACGGCACGTAAGTAGGCAGCTCAATGTTGATCGCCTTGTCCGGGCGGAACGCTGGGCCAACCTCGACCTCAAACGATTTGTCCTCCTTTAACAGCTTGTGGAAATGCAGGTCATCAATCGGGTCATCCGTTGTAAAAAGTTTTTTCACATTGCTCATTGTGATCAGCTTGCGCGCGGTCAGCGTCTGAAGCTTCTCATTCGCACGGTCAAAAATGGATTTTGCCGTCTTCGGCGAAAGGATTTCATCAATGCCAAAATAGCGGCGCAGTTCCAGATGCGTCCAGTGGAAGATCGGGTTTCCGATCGCATAAGGCATCACCTCGGCGTATTTTAAGAATTTCTCATAATCCCCCTTATCGCCCGTGATATAGCCCTCATCCACGCCCATCTCGCGCATCAGCCGCCATTTGTAATGGTCACCGCCAAGCCAGGCCTCCGTGATCGAGGAAAATTTCTTGTCATTGTAAATCTCCTCGATATTTAAGTGACAGTGGAAATCAAAAATCGGCATGTCCTTTGCGTAATTGTCATAAAGGGTCTGCGCCGTTTTGTTTTTGAGGACAAAGTCCTCACCCATAAAAGTTTTCATTGTCAGCCTCCTTATATCATATTTTTTTGTTGCATGATCCGTTATTATCCCTACTTCACTTTTTACTTCTCTTTTCAATACCATTAAGGTAATCCCCCCTTGTAATCATTACATGAAGGAAACCGTCCTCCACACCCATTTCCCAAAACCCCGCCCTGCGGTGTGCTTTCCATGCAGACACTTCATTCCGGGCAATTTGGAAGTCATTGTGGATTCGCGAAACGAGGCAATCATGAAATGCATGGTCAAGCATCTCCTTTAAACCAGGAACGGCGTATCCCATTCCACGAAACGGGGCAAAAATCACAATCCCCATATCCCACCAATCCTTTTCGGGGTTAAAATGGAAGTTTACTTCACCAATCCACATACCGTCCGCACTTCGTTGGATATAAGCGTAAAAACGCTCTGGTTCCCGCCCTTTCCAGTCATTGTACCAATCCGCCCATTGATCTTGCGGAAAATCAATACAGCCTGTGTCCCTGTGATAGCCCGCAAAATCAACCTCCCAACCCGCATTGTAGGACATCGTAACGGGATCGGACATCATCTTCTGACGAAACCAAAGTTCCTCCGGGCGGGGAACATACAATTGAATCTGTCCTGCCATCTCACTCTTCTTCCATGCAATCCATATAATCCATGCCAACATAAACCACTTTATCGTTTTTTACGGCAAAACCAATCTCCTGCCCCCAATCCCCCTCGCCTTCCACAACATAGGCGATTTCATCATCCTCATGCAGCATATTTACATACAGCGTGGTAAACCAACAAGAATCTAAAATATCAAGCTCGTGGCCGGGTGCCGGTAATTCAAACCCTTCCCCCTTGCCACTTTCCCTGACACATTTTACAATCCCCCCGCAGATTTCAGCATAAACTAAAACCATTTACTTGGAATCGTAAGAAAATAATCCTTGTTTTCCTTAAAGCCAATCTTCTCATAAAAACCCTTAGCCATAT
>CAYMGZ010000414.1:0-3094 GCA_964390095.1 uncultured Lachnospiraceae bacterium
AATGGTGCAATCACACTGGCAAGGGCGGTCACTTCGCGCAGGGAAGCAAAGCGGAAGGAGAAAATAAGCTTTTTTGCCGATTCACTGTCGTTTTCCGGATTGTCATCCCCTTGTGTGGAACGGGTTTTCTTCTTGGTCAGGAAATCCGGGAGCTTCAACGGCTCGTCTGATGCAACTTTGTGTGAAAGCAGGTCGTTAAGCTGTTCAAAGCACTGCAGGATCTGGTCTGCCGTCGTGCGTTCCTCCGGGGTCATGAAATCTTCCGCCCCGTCCTCATCCTCATCTTCCTCGTCCAATGTAAAGTTTGAGAAACGGGTATCAAGCTCATCCGGATCCTCAACTTTTGTGATTACAAGGATGAGGCAGTCCGGTGATACGGGGATGGCTTCGATCATCAGTGGGATGTTATCCACGTCAAAGCCGAATTCAGATGAAGCTTGCTGCATCATGTCGCGGAACAGCGCCTTTGCTTTTTCGCTCCCGTAGGCAAGTTCGCTGATGCGCAGATGGCGGTCAGCAAGGTCGTTTTTATTTAAAGTACAGCGGATCTGGGTCTCACTGATCTTTTCTATTTTCATGAAGATTGCACCTCCCTATTTTAAGTTCCGCATGTGCCCCTCCCAGCCAAAAATCCTTTGCGCTGTCCGCGCACACGCGCAGGTATCCTATTTGTATTCAAAGTATAATGGAAAAGTGCTTATAAGTCAATAAAATCTTTGTGAATTTTGCGACAGTAAAAGACTGGAAAAACGGGAATGTACAACAAATCTATTTGGAAATAGTGCCTAAATTCCAAGTGGGAACTTCTACATGCGCAAAAGGACTTTTTTCTTGCATCTTTGTGCAAAATATTTTAAAATAAATATGTCAGCAGGAAGGAGTGATGAAGATTGGACTAATAAATACCGTCTGGTGCGCACATTGAAGGAACGTGGGGGTACGGGGGTCTATCTGGCGGAACATGTCAGGTTGAAAAGGCTTTGTGTCATCAAGACGGTCCGCGGGGGCTTTCAGGGAAAAAATGCCATACTTGAGGAAGCAACGTCGCTAAAACAGCTGCAGCATCCCGGGATTCCGAAGATTTATGATATCGAGGAGGAAGAGGATGGCTTCCACATTGTCGAGGAATATATTCAGGGCGAATCTTTAACATCTTATTTTCATTCGGGAAATTCTAAAAAAGAAGAAATCATAAGTTTCATGATACAATTATGTGATCTGCTTGCTTATCTGCATAAAAGGACACCACCACTTTTGCATTTGGACCTAAAACCGGATAATCTTCTGGTCAACGACGGGAAGCTTTACCTGATTGATTTTGGGAGTGCGCTGCACAAGAAGGCGGGTACGGGGAAAATGGTTCTGACAGGAACGCCAGGCTATGCCGCGCCGGAATGTTACCGTGGGGAGGCGGATGTGCGCAGTGATATTTTTAGCGCGGGGAAGCTGCTTGCATATATGATTTCGGAAAGCAGGGGGAGGGGGTTAAAGGAACGAAAATGGGAAAAACTGGATTTTATTGCGGGCAAGGCATGCCAGCCAAAGCCTGCGGACCGTTACCGGAGTGCGGATGTCATGAAAAAAGCACTGGAGGGCGTGTGGAAGCGCGGGAGGAGGAAAGGCGGGGGCTTTGGAATCGGGCTGGCGGGAAGCGGCAGGCGCATGGGGGTGACCCATTTTGCGCTGCTGTGCGCGGCTTACGCGAAAAAGCGCGGGGAGAGGGTTTTGTATCTGGAATGTAATGGGAGTGCCATGGCAGAACAGATTTTTGGCAAGGCAGGAAAACAGATGGGGGATGGGTTGTTTTTGTATCATGGAATCACGGTGGCGGAATGCCGTTTGGGGATCGGGCAAAGAATGTCGGATGGCTATTCGGTAAAAGAGGAGGTGGAATATTATAAAGGCCTTGGGTATTCCATGGTCCTCGTAGATTTTGGTGTGCTGACCACAGAGAATCTGCCGGGATTCGCGCATATGGACTTTTGTTTGTTTTTTGCGGGGGAAAAAGACTGGGAACTGGAAAATACGTGGCGGGGGCTGGCGTGGTTGTCCGGTTTGGAGGAGAAAATGTTCCTGCTGCTGTCCGGAAGCCCAAAGCAACGTTTCCGGGCTTTTTCCCGCCGCCTGCCGGGGCTTTCGTGCAGGCGCGTGCCTTTTGTCAACGGGATGGAGAGTAAGGCGGAACGGGAGGTGATGCAAATGCTGCTTGAGGAGGTCATGGAGCAAGGAAGACCGTGACCGGTCTGCCTTGCTTTGGACAAGGGGTAGGATTGGAAGCGGGCTGTTCATTCCGGAGGAAGATGCCGTGACCGGTCTGCCTTGCTTTGGATAGGGGGGATTGGAAGCGGGTGTCCATTCCGGAGGAGGATGCCGTGACTGGCCTGCCTTGCTTTGGATAAGGGGGAGGAAATGAAAAAGGGAAAAAGCACGGTAAAAATCGGTGTATGCGGGATCCATGCCGGGGCAGGGGCGACACATGTCAGCCATATGCTTGCCCTTTATCTGTCAGGCAGCAGGAGGAAAAGAACCGTGGTGGTTGAGGGGGATGGGAAAGCTGCTTTTGGGCAGTTGGAAGAATATCTGTTCGGGAAGGCGGGAGCGGGCAGTTTCCGGATGCGGCGCTGTACTTATTGCTACGATGTGGCAGACATCGAAAATATGGCGGCAGATTATATCATATATGATGTCGGCAGCGGGAATGACCGCCGCCATGACCTGCTGTTTTCATGTGACCGGTGCATTGCAGTCGGGAACGGGGGCGTGTTCTGCCGTGGGGAATGGGAGGGCTTTTTCCGTTCAAAGGAGGTGAGGGAACGGGTCTGCCTGCGGGGGATGCAGGACTGGCGTTTTGTAAAAAACCATGCGAAATCGGGTGTGGAAGAAACGGTTCTGCTGCAGGTGGATGGAAAAAAACAAAAAATCAAAGTATACGGATTAGGGGCAGAGGAAAATCTGCTCCATCTGTCAAAAGAAGCGCAAAAGCTTATGGAAAAAATGGATATCTAAAAAATGGTGGCGGGCAGGAGTGCGGGAAGATGCCGGGGCGCTGGCGAGATGGTTAATAAAAAACGATCCGGGGAAATGTCTCACAACA
>CAYMGZ010000415.1:0-1599 GCA_964390095.1 uncultured Lachnospiraceae bacterium
GGTCATTTCCTTGGCTGGTGTGTATGGATTGAGCTACAGTCCTGAAATCAACATTACGAATTTTTGGCTCGGATTCTTCGGAACCCTTATGTGCGCTTTTGGCTGGGGCATCGAGGCTGTTATTGTGGCAAAGAGTGTTCAGGATGAGGCAGTTACAGATGAAATCGCCCTTCAGATCCGCCAAACTACGAGTGCGATTGTGTATGGCGTAATCCTTCTGCCAATTCTGAAAGCGTGGGGGTTCACAGCCGGATTGTTTGTAGATACTGGCTGGCTGATTCCGACAATTGCGATTGCGGCTTTTTTTGCCACAGTTTCTTATTTGTTCTACTACAAGGCTATAAGCCAGATCGGTGCATCAAAGTCCATGGCACTTAACATCACCTATTCTGCTTGGGCGGTAATTATTAGCATTATCTTTCTCGGTGATCATCATCTTCTGAATTCTGTGACTATCATCTGCACCATCGTTGTGCTAACCTTTGGTATCCTTGCGGGGGCAGATTATAAGGAGCTAGTGAAAAAGTAAGATGAAAAGTGATATAGATAATGATACAGGTAGTAACTGTTTATAGGTTTATGACTGAAATAATTAATAAGCGCAATTAGTAATGTGCATAAGGATGGTGAAGGATATGAAAGGTATTATCTTAGCAGGCGGAGCAGGAACAAGGTTATATCCGTTAACAATGGTAACAAGTAAGCAGCTTTTGCCTGTTTACGATAAACCTATGATTTATTACTCATTAAGTACATTGATGCTTGCCGAAATCAGGGAGAAATTGATCATATCTACACCTGATGATACTCCAAAATTCCGTGAATTACTTGGAACAGGTTCTCAGTTTGGTGTTTCACTTGATTACAAAGTGCAGCAAAGTCCAGATGGTCTGGCACAGGCGTTTATTCTCGGAGAAGAGTTTATAAATGGTGATGCCTGCTCTATGGTACTGGGTGATAACATCTTCTATGGTAACGGTTTTAAGAAGTTATTGCGCTCCGCTGTGGAAGACGCGGAAAAAAACAATCGTGCTACAGTTTTTGGATATTATGTGAATGACCCAGAGCGTTTCGGTGTGGTAGAATTTGACAAGAATGGGAAAGCGTTGTCTATTGAAGAAAAGCCAAAGTCTCCAAAATCCAACTATGCAGTCACAGGACTTTATTTCTATCCCAAATACGTGTCTGACAGAGCAAACATGGTCAAACCTTCCGCACGAGGAGAACTTGAAATCACGACACTGAATGAATTGTATTTAAAGGACAATCTCTTGGATGTTCAGCTTCTTGGCAGAGGTTTTGCATGGTTGGACACGGGGACGATGGATAGTCTTGTGGAAGCCGCTAATTTTGTGCAAACAATCTCAAAACGTCAGGGGATAACGATATCAGCACCAGAGGAGATAGCGTACATAAATGGATGGATCACGGCAGATGAGTTGAAAAAGAGTGCTTCTCTTTATGGTAAATCTTCATATGGAGCACATCTGAAATATGTAGCTGAAGGAAGGGTGAGGTACTAATGACTACATGTTTTATGACAGGTTGCGCCAGGTTTATTTGGAAACAATATGGAGAATTTTAAAGAGGTAGAGTTTG
>CAYMGZ010000415.1:1609-3092 GCA_964390095.1 uncultured Lachnospiraceae bacterium
TGACACTTGTCATATTTTTGCCCATGGCAATATTGGGGAATGCTGCAAGGAAGCAAAGTGTGACGCTGAGTTAAAGGAATAGGGGGAGAAATATGAAGATTTTTGTAACAGGTGCTAATGGACAACTGGGGCATGATTGTGTGCTTCAATTGGTTAATAGAGGGCATGAGGCAGTGGGGGCTGATATACAGAATACATCTGATTTGGCTGAGTATATCCGGCTTGATATTACGGATCGGGATGCTGTAAGAGCAACGGTAGAACATATTAAGCCAGATGCTATTATCCATTGTGCGGCTTGGACTGCTGTGGATGCCGCAGAGGATGAAGAGAACAAGCCGAAGGTTCAGGCTATCAATGTGGAGGGCACTCGGTATTTGGCGGAAGCTGCAAAAGCGGTAGATTGTAAAATGATGTATATATCTACAGACTATGTGTTCAACGGCAAAGGAACAAGACCGTGGCAGCCTGAAGACAAGAACTACGCTCCGCTGAACTACTATGGGCAGACAAAGTTAGAAGGTGAACAGGCAGTGTTAGAGCAACTGAAGAAATATTTTATCGTCCGTATCGCTTGGGTATTCGGCAGAGGTAAGAATTTTATCAAAACGATGATACAGGTTGGGAAGGTTCATAATACTGTTCGCGTAGTTAATGACCAGATTGGCACGCCGACATATACAGTGGATTTGGCGGGTCTACTTGCAGATATGATTGAAACTGAGAAATTCGGATATTATCATGCGACAAATTCAGAAGGGGGTAATTTTATCTCTTGGTATGACTTCTGTGTTGAATTTTATCGCCAGTATGGTTTGAAAACCACAGTTATTCCAGTGTCAACATCAGAGTATGGATTATCGGTTGCGGCACGTCCGTTTAATAGCCGCTTAAACAAGAATAAACTGATTGAAGCTGGATTTCGGCCTTTGCCAACTTGGCAGGATGCAGTAAGTCGATATTTGAAGGGGGAAGAATTATAATTGATTTTGATTTAGACGAAATTAGAGGTTCAGGTCATGCATATTGTGGTCATGTCACTCTCATTATTGTAGAGAAGTATATGATAATAAATCGGTGGTTAGCAGAAGAATGAGCAATCCATTGAAAACACCAAGAAGCGGAAATTTTTAAGAGTTTGTAGTTGTGACTATACTTGAGAATGAATGAGGATAGAAATTTTTTCTATAGTTTTGGAAAAAACATGGTTCGAGGTTTCAAGCGAGCTGGAAACTTAATGGAGTGATGGATTAAATGGATTTAGTTGCTGTTTTAGTTCCAAATTATAAAGAAAGATTAGAATACCTAGAGAGTATTTCCCTAAAGCGAATACATGAAGTCCTTTCTGATTACGAGATAATATATATTGAACCTGAGTCGTTGAATTTCCATAGCCCATATAATGCTAAAAAAGTAAAATTTCATGATTCATATTTTAAATCAATAAAAACATATAATGATTTATTATTAAATCCTAGTTTTT
>CAYMGZ010000416.1:0-3084 GCA_964390095.1 uncultured Lachnospiraceae bacterium
TTCCGGCTATGCGGAACTTTTAAAAAATGATATGGTAAAGGAAAAGGACAAAATACCTTTTGCCGCAAAGATTTATGACGAAGCCGGGCGTATGATACAGCTTGTGGAAGATATTATCAGTCTCTCACATCTTGATGAAGGTGCAAGCGATATGCAATGGGAAAATATCGACTTATATGCACTGGCAAAAAAAGCAGTGCATGGTTTAGAGCCACAGGCAAAAACCGCATGTGTTACCTTGGGGCTTTTTGGTGTCCCCACGGTGCTTGACGGCATACCACAGCTTTTATACAGCGTGATTTACAATCTTTGCGACAATGCAATTAAGTATAACCACAAAAACGGAAAGGTAATTATAAATATACAGAATGAAAATAGCACGGTAATTTTATCCGTCGAAGATACGGGGATCGGGATTGCACCCGAACATCAGGAGCGGATTTTTGAAAGATTTTACCGCGTGGACAAAAGCCATTCCAAAGCAGTGGGTGGAACAGGGCTTGGGCTCTCCATTGTGAAGCACGCTGCCAAGATCCATAATGCAAAAATTGAATTAAAAAGTGCTTGCGGGAAAGGTACAACGGTAACCGTGATCATCCCTAAATATCGGTTTCAAACCTGACCATGTAAGTTCCATCCCTTCACGCCCCGGTGCATTTTTAACCTGTGGCGGCCGGGATGGATGCCTGTTCCAAAGCCAGTAATTTCACTTTTTTATCCACCCCTCCCGCATATCCTGTGAGGTTTCCATTTGCCCCGATGACCCTGTGGCAGGGGATGATAATGGAAATTTTATTGTGCCCGACCGCGCTGCCAACGGCGCGCGCGGACATTTTGGGGGTTCCTTTCTGTCTGGCGGCTTCCTCCGCGATCTGCCCGTAGGTGACAGTTTTTCCGTATGGTATTTTTCCTAAGATTTTCCAGACTTCAAGCTGGAATGGAGTGCCTTTTGCATGGATGGGGGGCAGGAAACCCGGTTCCCTGCCGGAAAAATAAACCGTCAACCACTCTTTGGTCCGTTCAAGGACCGGGGTGGTTTTTTCCTCATACTCCGCCCCAAGGCCGGCGGCATAGTATTTTGCACCTTCAAACCATAGCCCCGTCAGTCCCGTCTCATCGGCAGCGAGGAGAATGCCGCCGATGGGGGAGGAATAATGATTGATATATTGCACCCGCCTCCCCCTTTCCTCAATTTTCTGCACATCTGTCTTCCAATCCGTTTTAATAGGATTATTCTGCTTTTTCATTTTTTTCTTCCTTCTTTTTTTCCGCATCACGGTGGAAATATTGATCCAATTCCTTTTTCCTTTCCTCCGGCATTTCCTTCTTTACCGGCAGGATGGCGGCGTTTGCCATATCCCCGACCATGCGGATGGCAAAGTCCACATTTTTTTGGAGCGCTTCGTTGCTGATGGTCGGGATCAGGTCATGGATGGTATGGATCTCCGCCGTGCCTGTGCCGCGCCCAAGGCCAAGCGCCGGGATACCCTTGTCACAAAACGGCGCGGAATCGCTGGAATGAACACCCTGCTTTATCCTTGCGGAGTACCCGGCCAGCTTACAGTATTGGTCTACAAAAATTTCCAGCTCTTTATTTCCTGTTATCATAATCCGGTTCGCCCCAAGCGTCGTACCGCACATGTCAAAATTAAAACAGAATTTAATCCGTTCCAGCAGGCTTTCATTCTGCTCTATGTATGCTTTTGAGCCGAGCAGCCCTTTTTCCTCGCTGCCGCACCATAAAAAGCGCAGTGTCCGCTTTGGCGGTTCTGCCACAAAATGGCGGTAGATTCCGAGAAGGGCGGCTGCCCCCGTCGCGTTATCCCATGAGCCGGTTCCTAATGGAACGGAATCATAGTGCGCAGTCAGCACGATCTCTTCCTCTTTGTTCCACGTCCCCGGAATGACCGCCAATATATCCTGGCTGTTCCTCTCCACATCCTCCTGCTTCAATGTAAGATGGATGGTTTCTGCTTTCTGTCCGACCAGTGCCATCGCATCCGCCGCCGTAATCATAAAACCCGGGATTTTCCCGTTGCGCAAGAAATGCGGCCTTAATTCCTTTTCATAAAGGGAAGCTTCTTCTGCTGAAAAATAGTATTTTCCCTGCAATACCAAAAATGCCGCCGCGTTGTGCTCTACCAGACGCTTATAAACCTCTTCGTCCGTAAGGCTGTTTAACAAAACTGCGGTATCGCCCAAATCCCCGATCCCCGCAAAGTCAATTTCCAGGGCATCGTCCAGATAGAGCAGCCGACAATCCCGGTCGATATTCCCGGAACACAGGTACGGTTTGCTTGGGATTTCCCTCCCCTGCACGCTCACCGAACACTTTTCCACATCCGCGCCAGGAATCGAAAATGGCACAAATTCCCCACGGACATCGCTGCCCGCTTCCGACCCGGCGAGATTAATTTCGCTAAGTATCATTTCCGCTGCCGCCCTCTCCTTCTCGCTGCCACCAACGCGTGTGAAGCTAAGTTCCCTTACAAAATCCAACAAAGTTCCCATTTTTTATCTCCTCCTGCCAACTTTAAGCCCCGGGACGTTTTCCTGCCCGTGAAATACCTGCAAAGATCTTCCTTTAAGCATAGGGTATGTCCGGAAACCCGTTCCTGCGTTTGGCTCGCCCCAGGAAAACCGAAGAAATCCGTATCAAAAAAGAAAATATACTATATAAGGATAGCATGCACACACACAAAATACAAGGGAAATTTAATTCGGTTTTTATAGTATTTTGCAGGCATCCATGGTATGATATCGCCAGATATCATACCCGCGCCGGTTCGCCGTCCGACGAAGGAGGACAATTCCCTTGGCGAACCGTGTGCATCCCCCCGGAGGGAACTTGTCCGAAGGACATGGTACGATATCGCCAGATATCATACCCGCGCCGGTTCGCCGTCCGACGGAAGCCACCCGGCAAATGGCGGGCCAGGTCCTATTTTTTGTTTCCAACACCTGGTTCCGGAAATGTATTTGGTAACGACAAAACCAGCATCCAAAGGAGGAAAGATGGATACTTCAACGCTCGAAACAGAACGGCTTATTTTAAGAAAATTTACCGAAAATGACCTAAAGGCT
>CAYMGZ010000417.1:0-461 GCA_964390095.1 uncultured Lachnospiraceae bacterium
ATGGCAATCCCGGAAGCGTTGACTGTTTTGATCACCTGCCTGACATACCCCGCGTCGCACTGGTCATTCCCGTCATAACGCCCGCCGTTCCAGAGGCAGGTGGGAAATTCGCCAAAAAATGACACGATCTTTATGCCCTCCCGGAAATAGTGCGGGAAAGTTTCAAGCATTTTTACCATCAGCATGTTGAGCGGGAAATTATTGCGGAATCCCGGTAAATGAAATTTGACTGACATGTAGCCCTCCATAATAAAATCATTCTTCTGTTTCCCCAGCCTGTCCAATGTTTTGCGGACGGGAAGCAAGGCGAAAAAAATCGGATTTTGTATTTTCTTTTTCAGGGAAATATGCTAAACTATTATATCATAGGAAGTTTCCGGGTGTCAAGGGATGGAAAAATTTGGGAATATGCGGAACGAAACACAGCATATCCACGGACAGTGCCGGAAAGAAATTTCCGG
>CAYMGZ010000417.1:561-3077 GCA_964390095.1 uncultured Lachnospiraceae bacterium
TGCGGACGGAAAATTCTTTCCCGTGTCATTGGCATTGGGAGTGGATATGCGGAACGAAACACAGCATATCCACGGACAGTGCCGGAAAGAAATTTCCGGGAGCCATGCGGACGGAAAATTCTTTCCCGTGTCATTGGCATTGGGAGTGGATATGCGGAACTAATTATAGGAGGAAACATATTTATGGCATCATGGATGGTACATTTCCGCGTTGCGGATGCATTGCTTCATGAGGTGGCGGGGCTTTCACCGACGGAATTTATTTTTGGCAATATCGCGCCGGATTCCGGCGTACCGAATGCGGATTGGTCAGCATTTACGCCGAGCAGCGATGTTTCACATTTTAAGACAACGGATCCGGATGGTTTGAAGGACATCCATATCGACAATTACACCAGTGCGTATCTGAGGGCGGAGCAATGGGAGGGGTATTCGGCCAAAGAACGGTCGTTTTATCTTGGTTATCTGACACATTTGCTCACGGACATTCTGTGGGTAGAAAAAATCGTGCGGCCATCAAAGGAAAGGTTCCGGGAACTTTATGAGCGCGACCGGAATGAGTGGATCTGGACGTTAAAGAAAGACTGGTACGACCTTGACTTTCTGTTTTTGCGGGAACATCCGGATTTCCGGGCGTTTTGCCTGTATGAGGCGGCGGTCGGTTTTGAAAATGATTTTATGGACTTTTTTGCAAAAGATGCCTTTGAAAACCGGAGGAAATATATCTGTGGCTTCTACCGCGGTGGCAGGGAAGGGCTTGACCGGGAATATCCGTACCTGACAAAGCAGCAGATGGACCGTTTTGTTTTGGATTGCGTGGGCAGCTTAAAAAAGTCGGAGTTTTTTAGGGGGTAGGAGTGTGCGGTGGGATTACAAAAAAATCAGGAAAAACAGCTGGGATACTGCGTTTTGCAAGGGTTGGAAGTCCGGTGTGATGTTAATCATTGTCGGGTTTTTGATTTCCTTTATCAATATGGCTTATTCCTCGCAGACAACATTTATTGATACGATAGATAAATATATTTGGGCAAATGATGCCATGCTTCCGGACAATATCGCAATTTTGAAGGAATATATTGTTGGAACGCCAATTGTAAAGAACATCCCTTTTATTACTTCCGACCTTGCACTCGCGTTGATGGATGGACTTTCGGAAAGTGCGGCATGGGTGATCAAGCTGTTTGCGGTCAACCTTGCATATTTTAGGAGAAACCCCGGTGAGGTCATCGCAAATATGCTGATCGCGGTCACGGTGACGGCAGTTGTGAAATTTTTCCTGCAGCATGTTTTTGTGATCGGTAAAAACCGTTATGCCATGGAGAACCGTTTTGCGAAGGAAGTGTCTTTCAGGAGGCTGCTCGCGCCGTTCCATGC
Source organism: uncultured Lachnospiraceae bacterium (assembly GCA_964390095.1). GTDB lineage: Bacteria > Bacillota > Clostridia > Lachnospirales > Lachnospiraceae > RGIG4057. The sequence goes on from CAYMGZ010000417.1 coordinate 1,936, forward strand.
CAAAACTTTGTGGAATGTCGTGAAAGTAATGTTCTGCTACAACCTGACGGTCACCTTGTGGTCACTGACAATCATAGGGGGCGTTTACAAGCGCTACCAGTACTATTTTGTTCCGTATATCCTTGCGGAAAACCCGGCGGTTTCATGGAGTGAGGCAAAAAGGCTTTCGCGCGCGATGACAAAGGGATGTAAGTGGAAGATTTTTCTTACACAGCTTTCTTTCTGGTACATATGGTTACTTGAATTAATTCCGTTTGCAGGTCTGTTCTTTGCAGTTCCTTTTTCCATGCAGTTGGATGCGGAATTGTATTTTACGGTGCGTGGTAATTCTGGTGTGGACCACAGTCTGTTGAGGGAGGCTGTTTTTTCCGGACCTGCCTATGTGGAACGGGCGGATGCGGCGGATGCAAAAAAGCCGGAATATGTGCTAACTGACCTTTCGTTAAACCGTCCGAGACGGCTGGGGAAACTAAGCGATTACAGCCTGACGGACTTTATTTTCATGTTTTTTGCATTTTCCCTGGTCGGCTGGCTGTGGGAGTGCGGGCAGCATATCATCTTATACCATGAGCTGGTCAACCGGGGAACGATGTATGGACCGTGGATCCCCATCTATGGTGTTGGCGGTACCGCGATGGTACTTTTGTTGGATCGGTTTAAAAAGAACAAGGCGAAAGTGTTTGGCATTGGGGTTGCCCTGTGTGCGGTACTGGAATATATTACCAGCTTCATCCTTGATTTCATGTTCAATTCCACATATTGGGATTATAAATCAGGATTTATGAACCTGAACGGAAGAATTTGTTTTTCCGGGCTGATTGCATTTGGGATTGGGGGGATGGCGGCGATTTATTTTGTGGCACCTGCGATCGGCAATTATGTGGAGCGCTTTTCCAAGCGCCTGCGGATTGTGGTGTGCGTGGTACTGTGCGCGGTATTCCTGACAGATTTTATATGTTGTATGATATTTGGTTTTAATTCCGGGGCGGGGGTTGGAGGAAAAATATAGTTTGTTGTGAGGAATTTTGTGGATCTGGACTGTATGCGGCAGATGGAATTCCGGATGTTATTGGCGGAATAACTTGCAATCTGTCGCATGGGTTGGTATAATGTGGTTGGGAAATCAGGACAAAAGGCGGTTT
>CAYMGZ010000418.1:0-3072 GCA_964390095.1 uncultured Lachnospiraceae bacterium
ATATTTATGAAAAAAACCTGCTTATGCTGAACCCGTATTAAATCTTTTCCCATGAGAAAGGTTTCCCGGAGTATAATTGTAATGAACAGAAATTGGCGGAACTGAAGGCGGAGTACCAGGAAATTTTAGGAAGGCTTGACGGGCTGGAACAGCAGGGGGGCATTGGGTCATTTGATAAGCGGACGATTATAGAGCTTTCCTGCGATGTGGTGAAGGAGATTGCACAGAAATATAGGAATGTGCAGAAAGGTATAGGTGATATGATGAGGGGATCATTGATCGAGACAAGTGCAAGGACTATTTTGAATCAGGGAATAGGCCAGGGAATAGACCAGGCAAACAAAAAAACTGCAATGAAGCTGCTGAAAAGGGGAAAACTGACGGTTGAGGAAATCGCGGAAGATACGGGGCTTACAATTGAGGAAGTGGAGGAATTGGCGGGGCTTCAGACGGTATAAACACAGAAGGAGAGACCGGAATTGCAGGTACGGCCGCCTCCCTAAAAAGGGAACCGGGCAATTTGCCCGGCTCCCTTTCCTATACTGGTTACAAGTGGATATACAATGAACCACCTGCTTGGTATGTCCTAAAACCTTGTGTGTTACAAAAAAGTTCCCAAAAAATCAGCGGGTTATTTCCATTCGACAATTTTACCATTGCTGCCCGCAAACCTTGCCGTCATGTCAGACCCAACCGTGAAAGTAACCACCATGGTAGCGTCATCAAGCTTATAGGTTGCGATGAAAGTATCACCGATTTCTGCGTTTGCAATCATATTCCAGGAAGCCGACTTCGAGGAGGAAATAATCTGAACACCATCCTGTGCACTTTCCGGATGCAGGCCGTTTTCGGATGCTACAAGCTTTGTAACGGTTACAGTTGTACCATCTTTTGCAACCCACTGGTCATAATTGTTGTTTGCCCCACTGACTGCCTCCATCAGGAAGTCATATGAGATTATACCATTGTGCGCTTTGACATATGCTGTGCATGCATTCTTGTCAATCCATTTTACGTGGTCACCATCACCCGTATTGAATGTAACCGCCTTTTTCGCGTCAATCCCAACATTTACTTTTGTTGACAGGTCATTCGCAACCGTGTTTCCTTCGAAATTCAGGATATTGGCTTTTACGGTGACTTCAATCATCTTATTCGGATGGCTTCTGTCCGGCTTCGTGATGGAATAATCAACAAATACATTGACAGCATCACCCGTTACGGTTTCCGTGTAAACTGGTTTGAGCGGCGGGACAGTAATTGCAGAACCACTTACAGTCACTGCTTCTGTGCCAGCATTCTTATCTTCGGTTGTATAAGAATACTCGATGTAGCTGGATGGAACGGAAAGGTTTACGCCATTGCGTAATTTCGCATTTATAAAGAAGCCGGTTTCATCCTCATTATTCTTCAGTTTTCCTTTGCTTGCGCCTAATGTGAATTCGGAGCACTGGCTGATATCAACAATGGTAAACGAAATCTTTTTGTTGCTGCCAGAAACTTTTTCGCCTTTAAATGTATCATACAGGTAGAACTCGATCGTTTCATTCTGTGTACCGGTTGTAACATCATTCTTGGCAGTTAACGTCAGACGGCCGGAGAACAGGTTGTTCCCGTCAAGACCTGCTAAATCAAAACCATCCCCGTTGTAGGTTACGCCAATCTTGAAGCGGTAAGAAGCAGACTGGTTATAAACATTCTGGATTCCGAATCTGTCTGCCTGTGACCATTCACCAATCTGGCGGTCATGCTGGTCATAGTACATTAACCAGTAATTATCACCCTTCCAATCTGCCCATGCAGGGTCGGCATTTACCACGATGGAACCGCCTTTCAATACGTACGCGTTCCCAAAGCCATTGTGCATCCCGCGGATTGCATTGACATGTGCTGCTTCCTTTACATTGAGCATAACACTTGAGCTGTGCCCGGAACGGGTAACGGTGGACATAAGCATTACGGTTGCATCAATATCTTCTGCCGCACCAGTGTTTACTGCCTCATACCTAAGGTCAGCGCTCCCATCATTGTTCTCTTTTAAGTAAAGCCCATTTCCAATCAATGTAAGGTATTCGCTGAACACGCGGAAGTTGGTTACTACTTTCCCGTTTGTATCCGTTGCTTCATACGGGATGGATACGTCTTCACCCTCGGCGATAATGAAATCCGGGGAGAGGATATTGAAGGACTGGAGAATTTGGTCGGACAGGACAACCAGGGAAATCGGGGTGATATCACCCGTCATCTTTGAAATAACCTGCCCGGTTGCGTTCCCACCCTGTGCCCCATAATACTGGTTTGGAACGATTTCAACCGTACCATAATCTTCCCCTTCCAAGATGATGGAATCCTTACCCCCGAACGTGAATAGCAGCTGGGACATGGATACAAAGGAGAGATTTTCCGCCTCCGCCTCCTTATATTCCATCGGATATCCAAGCCGGTCAAGCATACTGTATACAAGTACATAATCGCCGTTGATGAAATCAGCCGGGATATCCTTTAATAAGGTGGTGGTATCCTTTTTCAGTACGCCAAGGACTTCAATTTTACCTACGCAGTTTGTCTGACCTGCTGTTACGGTTGCATTTACAACCGCACCGCTTTTTGCATAAACACCGGTAATGATAATCTGGGAACCATAGTTAATGGCTTCCGCCGCAGTGAATGTCAAAAGACCTTTCTCTGCATTTACAAGCGGGTTGCTGCCGCCGAACGAAGAAGTCCATGTGATACTGTAACTCTTGCGCACAGATTCACCATACTGGTTCAGTACATCGTAATGGACATAAATGCTCTTCCTGTTATCACTGGTTGTTACCTGTCCGCCGTTTTCTGAGACAATAATCTGCGCAACTTTCTCGTCCTCCGCCACATTGACCTCCGCCGAAAGTTCACCGCAGGATACAGTGTATACGCCTTTTGTAAGTTTTGTATCCAACGCAAGTTTTGCACTCTTGCCGTCCTCTGCTATGTTAGGGGTTACATTGATGGTCAATGTACCTTTCTTTACCGCAAACGTGGAATCCTTCGTGAAAGAACCTGTTACCGTGATTTCCTTCACACCGGTTG
>CAYMGZ010000419.1:0-3063 GCA_964390095.1 uncultured Lachnospiraceae bacterium
AATTCTTTAAAAATATGGTTGATTGCCGAGATGATCTTGTCGTAAATCCCCATCGATACCATCATCGTACCGCCGCTTACGCCCGGGATGATATTTGCCACCCCAATCATTGCCCCGCGCAGAATGTCCCTGACCAAATCCATTTCCATGCCCCCTTTTGTGCGGCCGCGCCATATGTGCAGGCTTTTGCCGCCACTTTCCTGTTGTTTATTTTATTCCCACAATAATCCATGCTTAATCATACCACGCAGGGGGGATTTTGTCCACGGGGGTTTTCTTAAGAATTTATGAGAATTTTGGGGATTCCGGCATTTTATCGATTGCTGCGTCCTGTTGGTAACATTCGCCGACAGGCGCACCCAGAAAAAAAGGATACCCGGAAAGCCATATGGCCTTCCGGGTATCCTTTTTTTGCTAAGCTTCCAACAAGCTGGGGTCATACCCCTCCAAAAGCTTTTGCTGTCATATTACTCAATCGTTACACTGAAGTACTGGTTCAACGCAACCGTATGAATTACGAACCTGCCATCCCCAAGGTCTTCCGCTACTTTGACGCTCTTTACTAATACATACGAATTACCGTTACCGATACCCGTATTCAGTACGTCGCCGCTTGTAAGATCAAGTACGGTATACTTCGCCTCGTTGGTCTTGAGAACCTTCTGGATCTCGATAAGTTCCATGCCAGTGGATGCTTTTACAACTGCTGTGGTTGCACTAACGCTCGGCGCACCCTTCTTGATCGTAACATTTCCGGTCAACGGGATGATCACACGGTCTACGCCGTTTACTGTGAGCTTACCAGTGACAACGAAATCACCTTCACCTACCGTATAACCCTTGCCGTTTGCAATCACATTGCCCTCTGTGCCGTGCAGGTCAGAAACGCTAACTGCGGAGCCGGAAGCCGTAATTGCGGAGCCAGTTGTTACAAAGTTTACGGTATAAATGCTGTCAGCACCCTTTGTTGCAGTATATTCCGTGCCGCCAATCTTTACGCTAAGTTCTTTTAAGGTATCCTCTACAACCTTGAATGCAACGCCTGCACCATCCTGTGCAACAATCCGGAACTGGTACTTTGCAAAATCATCATCTGCAATCTTGGTCGGGTCAACTTCTACATTGCCGCTAACCGGTACAAACTTATAGCTTGCTGCTGTTGCCGTGGAAGACGGAGCCTTGATCACAATGCTGACAACAATGCTTGCCTTGTCATTTCCACTCTTAACCGTTACACGGTAGTTATACGTTCCTGCTACCTGAAGGGCACCTGTAACCTTTAACTTGTTTGTACCTACACCTGTGGCATCAACCCAAATCAGGTCGTCAGCCTTTGCCGGTTTCGTAAGGCAGGTGATCTCATCGATAACGGAATCAATATCCGAACCATACTGGTTCTTACCTGTCAAAGTAATCACTGCAGATTCAACACCAGCTGCGTTGGAAATTGCAACGGACGGCTTATCCGCTACTACACTGACGAGCTTCGGATTATCAAGTACCTGAACCGTAGCAACACCGTTAATCTTTGCATTGTTCTGCTCAAACTTTACAAGAACCCTTGCAGTACCTGCCTTAACCGGTACTAATTTACCAGTTGCTGCATCTACCAAGAGAACGGACGGATCCAAAGTTTCAAAGGTGAAGCAGTTAATGTTCTCGGCTGCTACTACTTTTGTCTTGTCTTTGTCACTTAACGTAACCTGTACATGAAGGAATGGGTTCTCACCAACATAAATCTTCACCGGGTTCGCGCTGTAATCCTTGTTTTCTTTGTTAAACAGCATTTCCTGAGCCACGATCGTTGCCGCCTCAACACCAGTAACGGTGATCTGGTTGGACTTTAACTCGATCAGGTTCCACTTATCATCAAATTTTCCTGTGTTATAAGTTGCATCAAGTGTAACCGTCTTACCTACCTGGAAAACGGAAATCTTGCCGCCATTTGCGTAAGCAAAAGTCTCATCACTAACCTTAAAGCTAATCCTGCTTAAGTCAACTGCCAACTCAATGCCATTTGCATCCAGAACCCTGATATCGATATCAGCCGGGTCTGCGCCAACAACAACCGTGGACGGACCAACCAGCACGATGCTTGCAACCTCACCGATCTTAACAACAAGCTGGAATGCGTCCTCCTCGCCAAATGCGAAGCTTAACTTCTCATCGTTTACTAAGCTGACATATTTCTCAATTGTAATGGTCTTGCCATCTTCGCTTAATACTGGCTCTTTGAAGAGGGTCTTGATGTCGCCGCCGAACTCGTTCATGATCTTAAGATCCTTTACGTTGTCCTTCGTCACACCCTCAACATTCAGTTCAATCTTTGTTACGCTCTTAACCGTAGCACCAGTTACAACCGGGGCACCAACCAGAACTTTTACGGTGTATTCCTTGGAAACAACTTCCGGATATTCACCTGTCGTAGCATCCTTGCCCTCGGACTGAACCGTCCATACCCTAAGGGTAGCCTCACCCGGTGCAACAGCGGTGATCATACCAGTTGTCTTTGTTACAGTAAATACTTCCGGGTTGGAAGAACTAAAGCGAACGCCGTCCGTCGTGTAAACCTTCTGGGTCTTGTTCCACTCGGTATTGCCGTCAACATCCTTCCTGACTGCGGTAAGCTGTACTTTCTCGCCTGCCTTGATGCCTTCCTCTACCTGCTTTGCGCTTTCAGCACTAAGGCCAACCTTCGTCGCATTCCTCTTTACCGTTACCTTGCAAGTCTTTGTCACGGTATCAAGGTCATCTGCGGTGAAAGTCGCGGTAACAGTCGTGGTACCAACCTTAACGGCAGTAACCAAACCTTTACCGTTTACCGTAGCGATGCTCTCGTCAGCGGATTCATACGATACATCCGTGTAGCCGCTCTCCCTCCAATTGTAAACCTTTGCGTAGCGCTGATTTGCAAAAGCTTCCGTGATGTCGCTGTTCTTGCCGTTACCGTTATCAAGGTAAAGCAGCAAGCTCTTGTACATCTGCGGGCCATCTGCCTCAGCCGCAGATACTGCCCTGCTTGGTAGTAAAGTTACCACCATTGCCAAAGCTAACACGAAGGCG
>CAYMGZ010000420.1:0-3056 GCA_964390095.1 uncultured Lachnospiraceae bacterium
CACACGTTGAGTATGAGACAGAGAAGAGGCACTACGCACACGTTGACTGCCCAGGCCATGCGGACTATGTAAAGAACATGATTACCGGTGCTGCGCAGATGGACGGCGCGATCCTTGTCGTAGCTGCAACGGACGGTGTTATGGCCCAGACGAAGGAGCACATCCTTCTTTCCCGTCAGGTAGGTGTACCTTATATCGTTGTATTCCTTAACAAGGGTTCCGCATTGAAGGCCCTTGAGGATCCGAGCAGCGAGTGGGGCGATAAGATCCTTGAGCTCATGCATACAGTGGATGACTATATCCCGGATCCGATCCGCGATACGGATAAGCCGTTCCTGATGCCGGTTGAGGATGTATTTACAATCACCGGACGTGGTACGGTTGCGACCGGCCGTGTTGAGCGTGGTGCGCTTCATCTGAACGACGAAGTTGAGATTGTCGGTGTGAAGGAAGATACCCGCAAGACCGTTGTAACCGGTATCGAGATGTTCCGTAAGCTCCTTGACGAGGCTCAGGCCGGTGATAACATCGGCGCACTTCTCCGCGGTGTACAGAGGACGGATATCGAGCGCGGACAGGTTGTCTGCAAGCCTGGTTCCATCACCTGCCACAAGAAGTTCACCGCTCAGGTTTACGTTTTGACGAAGGATGAGGGTGGCCGTCATACGCCGTTCTTCAACAACTACAGACCGCAGTTCTACTTCCGTACAACGGACGTTACCGGTGTCTGCAATCTCCCGGAGGGTACCGAGATGTGCATGCCTGGCGATAACATCGAGATGACGATTGAGCTGATCCACCCGATCGCTATGGAGCAGGGTCTTGGCTTCGCGATCCGTGAGGGCGGCAGGACGGTTGGTTCTGGCAAGGTTGCTAAGATTATTGAGTAATTATGGAAAACGGAACTGGGGGACGGAGCGGAAGGCTTTGTCCGTTCCCTGGTAGTTTGAATATTGCTTAGATAAAAAGGGGGACTTTCCGGTGGAGGGAAGCCTCCCTTTTTTGACGGATTATTTTGAAGAAGTTGTTTTTATCTGAAATTAGCGACAAAAAGGAGGTATTCAAAATGTTATTCATCCACTATCCAAAATGCACCACCTGCAAAAAAGCAAGCGCATGGCTTACCGGAAAAGGGATTTCTTTTGAGGCACGTGACATAAAGGAGGACAACCCGGCAGCGGATGAACTGAAAGCGTGGGTTGCAAAGAGCGGCTTACCTACCCGAAAATTTTTTAATACCAGCGGGCAGCTTTACCGTGGGATGGGGTTGAAGGACAAGCTTGCCACGATGACGGACGGGGAGATGATTCAGCTGCTTGCTTCGGATGGCATGTTGGTCAAGCGTCCGTTGTTGGTTATGGAAGATAGTATTTTGGTCGGATTTCAGGAGGATGCGTGGGAGAAAGCCATTGCAATGTGTAAAAAGAATTAGGACACAAAAGGGGAAGACCATTACGGTCTTCCTCTTTTTGAAATAATACTGCCGCCCTGCGATTTATAAAAAAACAAGAAACAATAGTAAATCAAAAAATTCGACTTGTAATATCGGAAGCATGCCGTTATAATAATAACATGTATGCGAAGCAGCCAATAACAAGATAGTATGTGCGCACCAAAAAATCCCTCAGATGGCGGTATTTTGGGTGTGTGCAGAATGAACCATAAAAACAGCTTATGAAAAATCCAGATGGCGGGATGGTTTTCCACGGATATGGGGCAGGGAAAGCTGTGAGGTTTTTCTGGTTTTTGCGGTTAAGGGGCGAGGAACGATATGAAAGAAGAACAAATTTTAGTGAATGCAAATGATAAGAAAAAACATTTTCAGCATTGGGAATTTGTGGCACTTTACTTATTGCTTTATGATATTTTTGCTGTGAATTTTGCGTATTTCATGGCACTTTGGCTACGGTTTGATTTGAGGTATTCCCAGATTCCGGCGGATTATTTGGGTGCTTGCCTAAAATTTGCGCCGGTCTATACAGCATTTTCGGTGGCGGTCTTTTTTGTGCTGCGCCTGTACAAGAGTCTGTGGAGGTTTGCAGGTTTCAGTGAATTTAACCGGATTTTTGTGGCATCGGTCATCACGACCGTTTTCCACTGTGTGGGGATCACGGTCTTTTTCCGGCGTATGCCGATTTCGTACTATATGATGGGCGCAGTCATACAGTTTGGCATGATTACGGTGGTGCGCTTTTCCTACCGTTACATCACGATGCAGAGGGCAAGGCGCGCGAAAGAACAGTTGGCGCTGCACAATGCAATGATCATCGGTGCGGGTGCGGCGGGCCAGGTCATCCTGCGGGAATTAAAGAGTTCCACGGAGTCCACGGCCAAGCCGGTCTGTGTGATTGATGACAATGTCAATAAATGGGACAGGCTGATGGAGGGCGTGCCCGTTGCAGGTGGGCGTGATTCCATTATGGAGGCGGTAAAAAAATATCATGTGGATCAGATTTTGTTTGCCATTCCGACCGCCTCGGCGGAGGACCGGCGCGATATTTTGAACATCTGCCAGGAGACGGGCTGTGAACTGCGCACCCTGCCGGGGATGTTCCAGCTCACAAACGGCGAGGTGCTGCTTTCCCGGATGAAGCCGGTGGCGGTGGAGGACTTGCTTGGCAGGGATCCGATCAAGGTCAATATGGATGAGATTTTCCAGCATATCAAGGGCAAGACGATTTTGGTCACGGGTGGCGGCGGCTCGATAGGCAGTGAGCTATGTCGGCAGATTGCGGGTCATGAACCGAAACGTCTGATCATTTTTGATATTTATGAGAACAATGCGTATGAGATTGAGCAGGAGTTAAAGCGCAAGTATGGCGGGAAGCTGAATTTGGTTGTGCTGATCGGTTCCGTGCGTGACAGCCGCCGGATCAACATGGTGTTTGAAAAATACCACCCGGACATTGTCTACCACGCGGCGGCGCACAAGCATGTGCCGCTGATGGAGACGAGCCCGAATGAGGTCATTAAGAACAATGTGGTCGGAACTTACAAGACGGCATATGCCGCCTTAAAGCATGGCGCACAGCGTTTTGTCCTCATCAGCACGGACA
>CAYMGZ010000421.1:0-3052 GCA_964390095.1 uncultured Lachnospiraceae bacterium
AATGCACAAAAATCAAAATCTTCGGATGAAAAGATGGTCATTTGCATAAAATCATGATATAACTATAAAGGTTGCAAAGGGATGGTAAATCTTACGGAAACGGCGGGAAATGCAGTGGAGCGGGATTTTTATGGGACACTGGTTGCGATTGTAAATGAAGAGAGGGTGCAAAAAAATGAGCTGCTTGGCCGCCATACGACGTTTCGGATTGGCGGTCCGGCAGACTATTTTGTTTGTGCGGATAAAGAACAATTTGTGACGGTAGTTGCGCTTTGCAGGAAAGAGGGCATGCCATATTTTGTGATAGGGAACGGGAGTAACCTGCTTGTCTCGGACCGGGGATACCGGGGCGTGGTGGTACGGCTTGACCGTGCGGATGGCATGCTTTTTTCGTATGAGGGGGATGGCGTTTTTGCGCGTGCCGGGGCAGGAACCCCACTTTCTGCGTTTGCGAAGGAGGCGGCCGCACGCGGTGCAAAAGGTTTCGCATTTGCGGCGGGGATCCCGGGGAGCATCGGGGGTGCAGTTTTTATGAATGCCGGGGCTTACGGCGGCGAGATCGGTGATTTCCTTGTGCGTGTCCGGGCACTTTCCGCGGCGGGGGAGGTCATCACGCTTCCGGCAGAAGCATTAGAACTTTCCTACCGAACTTCCATCCTGCAGAAAAAAGAACTCTATGTACTGGATGCGGATTTTTGTTTTGGGCGCGGCGACGCGGTGGAGGAGCAAAGGAAGATTGAGGAATTTGCAAAGGCGCGCAGGGAAAAACAGCCGCTTGAGTATCCGAGTGCCGGGAGCACGTTCAAACGGCCGCAGGGGTATTTTGCGGGGAAGCTGATCATGGATGCCGGGCTTTCCGGGTTTCGCATCGGCGGCGCACAGGTATCCGAAAAACATTGCGGCTTCATTATCAATGAAAAAAACGCGACGGCGCGGGATGTGATGGAACTGATCCAAAAAGTCCAGGACACCGTACAAAAAAAATATGGCATCCGTTTGGAGCCGGAAATCCGGATGCTGGGGGATTTTTCATGAGCGGGGGATGAAAATGAGATTTGTTGTTGTGACAGGAATGTCGGGGGCGGGAAAAAGCTCGGCGCTCAAAATGCTGGAGGACGCGGGGTATTTTTGTGTGGATAACCTGCCGGTCCCGCTGATCCCTACGTTTGCGAGGCTGACGATCAAGGAGAGCCCAAACATCCAAAAAATTGCGCTTGGCATTGATATCCGCAGCGGGCAGGCGCTTTCCGGGGTGGAGCAGGTATTTGCGGAACTGGCAAAGGAGGGCTACCCTTATGAGATCTTGTTTTTGGAGTGTTCGACGCAGGTGCTGGTAAAGCGCTTCAAGGAGACGCGGCGCACGCACCCGCTTTCGGGCACGGACCGGGTGGACAAAGGGATTGAGGAGGAGCGCCGCCGTCTGGCATTTTTAAAGTCTAAGGCGGATTATATCTTAGATACAAGCCAGATGCTCATCCGCGAACTCAAGACTCAGGTGGATCATATTTTTGTGGAAAATGGCACATACCATAATTTTTTTATCACGGTACTTTCCTTCGGGTTTAAGTACGGGATCCCGGCGGATGCGGACCTGGTTTTTGATGTGCGTTTTTTAAAGAACCCTTACTATGTGCCGGAACTTAAGGTGTTGACGGGGCAGGACCAGGCCGTGAGGGATTATGTCCTGTCTTCGCCAATGGCATCTGAATTTTTGGAACAGTTGGAAAGCCTGCTGCTTTTTTTGATCCCGGGCTATATTGAGGAAGGGAAAAACCAGCTTGTCATCGCAATCGGCTGCACAGGGGGGAAACACCGTTCCGTCACGGTGGCGCATGAACTTGCAGGGCGGCTGGCAAAAACAGAGTACGGGCTTAAGACGGAGCACCGGGATGTCGCAAGGCTTTAAGAACGGAGGAGGGGGATGTCATTTTCAAAAAAAGTGAAGGACGAGCTTTCGGGGCGGTATCCTTCCCCGCGGCACTGTATGCTGGCAGAGCTTGCGGCGATTACGCTCGGTTGCGGGGAAGCCATCTGGGGTGAGGATGGGGTGTGCAGGCTTTGGATATGCACGGAAAATGAAGCACTCGCAAAAAAATATTTTACCTTGCTGCAAAAAATATTCCATATGGACGGTGCGGCGGTGGAACAAAAAAGAGCCAGGGGCGGCAGTTATGTAGTCAGCCTGCAGGACGGGCAGGAGGCACGGCGTGTCTGCCAGGCCATTAAGTTGGAGCGTGTGTGCCCGGAATACGATGATTTTACCATAAGTCCGATTATCGTGCAAAATACCTGCTGCAAACGTTCCTATCTCCGGGGAGGTTTCCTGGCAGGCGGGTCAATTTCCGATCCCAAAAAGGCATATCATTTTGAGATTGTTTTTAATGCAAAGGAAAAAGCGGAACAGATGCAGCATGTGATCCAATCATTCCGGATCGAGGCAAAGATGATCCGGAGGAAAAAATATTTTGTGGTTTATGTGAAGGAAGGGTCACAGATCGTTGACCTGCTGAATATCATGGGGGCGCACCAGGCATTGATGGAACTTGAGAATGTCCGGATTTTAAAGGAAGTGCGCAACAGTGTGAACCGGCAGGTGAACTGTGAGGCGGCAAACATCAACAAAACGGTGCGGGCTGCCACAAAGCAGACCGGGGATATCATATACATCCGCGACAGCATCGGTTTCGGGCGGTTACCGGATGCGCTTCGGGAGGTCGCGGTTCTCAGGGTTGAATATCCGGAAGCATCGTTGAAGGAACTGGGGGAGATGTTGGATCCCCCAATCGGAAAATCCGGAGTAAACCATCGGTTAAAGAGGCTTGGCAGCATTGCGGAAGGTTTGAGGAAAGCAGTAGGAGATATGGGGGAGGGATTCTGCGGTACGCCATAACAGCAGAATCCCGGAACAGTGCCGGAAGGGGTTTCCCGGGAGCCGTGCGGACGGAAAAGCCCTTCCACGGGAGAAGGCGCTGAGGGAGGGATTCTGCGGTACTCTAAAACAGCAGAATCCCGGAACAGTGCCGGAAGGGGTTTCCCGGGAGCCGTGCGGACG
>CAYMGZ010000422.1:0-3048 GCA_964390095.1 uncultured Lachnospiraceae bacterium
CGATGGGGTGCGCGGTCATACTGGCATATTGGAGTGCGAGGAAGGACTACAAGATAATCCGGGAAATGCCTGCAGGGTATGGGTATGCGGATATTGTATTCCTGCCGCTTCCGGGGAGGGATAAACCCGCCATTGTGGTGGAGCTGAAATATAATAAAACGGCACAGGCGGCAATCGGGCAAATAAAGGATAAGAAATATGCCGATGTGCTGAAGGGGTATTCCGGCGAGGTGGTGCTTGTCGGGATAAATTATGAGAAGGGCAGGAAAGAGGAAGGCCATCGCTGTAAGATCGAACGTGCAAAGGTTTAGAAAATTCTGGTGATTTATCGAAAAATTGTTGAAAAACTTTCAAGTATGACGTAATATAGTTGGCAACGGCAAAAAGTCCTGCGGATGGCAGGGGAATGGGGGATATTCCATGGAGCAGCGGTTGATTTTGGCATCCGCTTCCCCGAGGCGGCGGGAAATCCTGGCGCAGGCGGGAATCCCGTTTACCGTGCAGGTGGCGGATTTTGACGAGGAAGGGGTGCGGGAGGCACTCGCGGTCAAAGAAAGAGAAAGGGTGGCGGCAGGGGAAGCCTTAACAGGGGGCAGACTGCCGCGGAATGGGGAAGGCGCGGGGATTGCAGGTGGCTTTGCTTCTGACGGACAGGGGGGGATCCGGAAGGAAGATTACCCTGTCCGCTACGTTAAGGCATTGGCGCTTGGAAAGGCACAGGCGGTTTTAAGGGAAAATGCGGATATGGAAGGGGTCGTGGTGCTTGGGGCGGATACCGTGGTCGTGCACCGGGGGGAGATTTTAAATAAACCCGTGGACTTAGCGGATGCAAGGCGGATGCTTTTGCGCCTACAGGGCGATGTCCATGCGGTTTACACGGGGGTGGCGCTGTGCCGCGGGATCGGGATGCCGGAAGGAAACCCATCATTTGAGAATTTTGCCGTGCGTACCGAGGTTGTTTTTTATCCGATGAGTGGGGAGGAGATCGAGGCATACCTTGCCTGCGGCGAATATGCGGACAAGGCCGGGGCATATGCGATCCAGGGGAGGATGGCGGCGTATATCCGGGAAATACATGGGGATTATTACAATGTGGTCGGGCTTCCGCTGTCGGCAGTTGTGCATACGATGGCAAGATGGAAGAAAAGGTAAAATTTTACATTTAATATTTCAGGTAAATTTTTCGGGAAGGGAATTTTCGATGACAGAGAGTGAAACAGGGGGATTTCCGCAAAGACAGACGCTGGCGGCACAGGGTATAGCCGGGGATTTTGAGATAGAAGATGGGGTGTTGGTGGAGTACCACGGCGCTGGCGGGAAAGTGATGGTTCCAAAGGGTGTGACATGCATCGGGTATGGGGCATTTACAAAATGCAGCAGCCTGACGGACGTGACGATCCCGAAGGGTGTGATGTACATCGGGGATGAGGCGTTTTCTGGATGCAGCGGTTTGGCGGGCGTGACAATCCCGGAGGGTGTGACGAGGATTGGGGATGAGGCGTTTTGCGGATGCAGCAGCCTGAAGGTCGTGATGATCCCAAAGAGTGTAACGAGGATTGGGGATTCTGCGTTTTCCGAATGCAGTGGCCTGACGGACGTGACGATCCTGGAGGGTGTGACAAGCATTGGGAGAGAAACGTTTTCCGGATGTAGCAGCCTGACGGGCATGACAATCCCAAAGAGTGTAACATGCATCGGGGATTCTGCGTTTTCCGGATGCAGCGGCCTGACGGATGTGGCGATCCCAAAGAGTGTAACGTGCATCGAGGATTCTGCGTTTTCCGGGTGCAGCGGCTTGACGAACGTGATGATCCCGGAAGGTGTAACGTGCATCGGGGATTCTGCGTTTTCCGGGTGCAGCGGCCTGACGGACGTGACGATCCCGGAGGGTGTAACGGGGATTGGGGCGGATGCGTTTTCTGGATGTAGCAGTTTGATGAACGTGACAATCCCGGAGGGTGTAACGGGTATCGGGAATGATGCGTTTTGGAATACCCCCTGGCTTTCCGGACAACAAAAAAAGAATCCGCTTGTTGTTGTAAATGGGATTTTGATTGACGGCAGTACATGCAGGGGAAAGGTGACAATCCCAAAGGGGGTGACAAGCATTGGGGGTTCTGCGTTTGCGCATATGTGCCAGGATCTGACGAGTGTGGTGCTCTCGGAAGGTGTGATGGGCATCGGGGATAAAGCGTTTTGGAATTGCAGTAACCTGACGGGCGTGACGATCCCGAAGGGTGTGACGGACATTGGGGAGGAAGCATTTGCGAAATGTAGCCGCCTGATAAGTGTAACGATCCCGGAGGGTATGACACATATTGGGGATGGGGCGTTTTTTGAATGCAACAGCCTGGTCCATGTGACACTCCCAAGGAAACTGGTGAATATTGGAAGAAATGCATTTTCAGAAACCCCTTTGTTTCAAGAACAGTTCCAAAAGGATTCATTTGTTGTCATATCCGGGATTTTGGTAGATGGCAGGAAATGTAAAGGAAAGGTGGCAATCCCGGAAAATGTGACGGGCATCGCGTCTTTTGCGTTTGAGAATTGCGAGGGTTTGATAAGCGTGACAATTCCAAAAAGTGTGACAGGCATCGGGGATGGGGCGTTTTTTGAATGCAGCAGCCTGACGAGCGTGACAATCCCGGAGGGTGTGACGGGCATCGGGAATGGTGCATTTGAGGGATGCAGCCGCCTGATAAGCGTGACAATCCCGGAGGGTGTGACGCATATCGGGGAAGATACGTTTTTTCGATGTTGGAGTCTGACAAGCGTGACAATCCCGGAGAGTGTAACAAGCATCGAGTATAGTGCAATTCCAACCATCCCGACCATGAAAGAATTCTTTGATGGAATAATATATGGAAAAAGAGGTTCATATGCAGAAAAATTTGCAAAAGAACATGGGATTACTTTTCAGGTTAAGTAATTCCATGAAATGGATATGCTGGTTTAGCATTCCTTCCATATGTCCATGGGAAAACGGAGGTCATTGTTGAATTAAAATACAATAAGTCGGCGGATGCTGCAATAACCCAGATCAAAGAC
>CAYMGZ010000423.1:0-3046 GCA_964390095.1 uncultured Lachnospiraceae bacterium
CCGTATTCTTTGGTTTCAGCACCACATCATATCGCCCCAATCCACTTTCGCGGTTCGATGTAATCACATAACGGTTCCCCAAATCAACCACCAGCCCAAGCACAAAACCATGGTAAAACCGCTCCGGCTCGGCTGCCTCGGAAGGCTTTTTCCCCGCGTCAAAATAACTAAATGTTTTTAGCGCGACATCATTCATATAATAGTTCATTTCCCGCAGGTTTCCTTTTAATAGTGCCTTAATGAAATCATTGTAATGCACATCCCGCTTATCAAACCACTTCCGGATCATCCCCTTAAACATCCGTTTCACTTCGTTGTTTGTCAGGCTCAGATCATACTCATACTCTTCTGTTTCTGGCGGCATGGTGTATTTTTCCACTTTCAGGTAACCGCTTGCAAGCAGCAGACTCCAGACGGCGGCATCGCTGCCACCAAGCTCGTTAAAAACAATCTGCTCGTCGATCTCCGTGTGGAGCATCCCCCCATTTAACAGGTCTTCCATGATCACCTTGATCTCCTTGCCCCCCTCGCGGATCAGCTTGCCGATCAGGCTGTTACTGCTCGTATTCGCCCAGTAAATATCCAATTTTCCCTTATCAAGGAAATTGATGATCGACCATGGGTTATAAATATCCCTCCGGTTTCCAAAGGTGAAACCATCGTACCAATATCGCACTTCCCCTTCCTGACCCGAAAGCCCAAATTCACGCAATGCCGCTGAAACTTCCTCCTGCGTAAATCCAAAAACATCCGCGTATTTTTTCGAGGTGGTGGTCACCACTTCAAGATTATTCAAATCCGAAAAAATAGATTCTTTGCTAACCCTCGTAATCCCCGTCATAATCGCCCGCCCCAAATATGAGTTGGTTTTAAACGTGGAATTGAACAAACTCCGGAAAAAGGCAACAAGCTCATCCCAATACCCATTCACATAGGCTTCCTGCATCGGCGTGTCGTATTCGTCCAACAAAATAATCGCTTTTTTCCCGCAATCACGGTACATAAATTCGCAGAGCTTGCGCAGGGAAACCCACATATTCGTTCCCGGTGCCATTTTCGTGACATTGTCAAAATATTCCAGTTCAGCCTCCGCAAGGATTTCCCTGTTCCTCAAGGAAATATGTCGCAGATATAAATCGGCAATCACCTGACAAATCTGCATCCGCACTTCCTCATAGGTATTTCCTTTCACCTCTGAAAACGTGAGATTTAAAACTGGATATGTGCCTTGGAGTGCCCGGTATTTCTCCTCCCGCCAAATGTTTAACCCGGAAAATAACTCCCCTTTCCCCGCATATTCCATCGAGAAAAAGCGGTTCAACATATTCATCGTCAGCGTCTTCCCAAAACGCCTCGGGCGGGCGATCAGCGTCACTTCATCCTCATTTTCCCACCATTCCTTAATAAAACCCGTTTTATCGACATAAAAACAATTTCCCGAAATAAGAGCCCCAAAATCCTGCCGCCCGATTGCAACCGTCCTTGCCATACCCGTTCCCGCCTCCTTTTAAAGCATCAAATCCCATCTCACGCCAATTCTGCTATCAACATTATAACACCTTCTGGCAGTATTTGCAATTTCTTTCCCCGTTCGGTTTCGGACAACAGCCACTGCTTTCATCGCAGTGATTCCGTTTTCATGTCAGGAATGTAAAAAAAAACAGGACTTTTTCTCAACGATGGATTTCAAAAAATGGGCTGTCGTGACAGCCCATTTTCTTCTACAATAAAATATTACCGCACATGCCCTTGCAAAGTATCATTGGAGAGGCTACGGTTCACAACAATCCCACAGCCCGGATGTTCTTCTGCATAATACTCATACAGCGCATCCAGATAAAGTTTTGTCTCATACGCGCTCCCACCCGAACCATCATCAAATGCAATCCCCGCAACCTTGAAGGTACTTGCCCCCATATTGGCCATAGTAAATTGCAGCACTAACCCATTGCTTTCGTATTCCACGACATAATATTCACCGTTTTTCGCTTCCCCCGCCTTCCATTCCCCGCCACCGCATGAAAATTCCAAAACTTCCTTCACCGTGACCGTGTCATAATCCCCAAGGTAACCATTCTGTACGCGGGAAATCAGATATGCTGCGTCATCGCTGATGGAAAGAATCGCAATACCCACGACCAAAACCAGAACAGCGGCTACTGCGCTTATGGCAATTATGATTTTCTTTTTACTCCGTTTTCCATCGTGTACCTCGTATGATGGGATTGCGGTTTCCTGTACAGGATTTTCTGGTCGGCTTATTGTTTGGGTGACATTCCCGGATTGCATGCCTGCGGAATTGCTTATTACTTGCCTTGCATTTTCGGAATGTAGGTTTTGGGAGCGGTCCGTTTTCTGCGTAACATTCGGTGAAAAATCCGCCTGTCCATCCGGCGCTTTCCTTCGTCCCTGCTCTTTTGGCATTTCTTCTGCCGCCATAATGACCGCAGTTCCGCAATTCGGGCAAAATTGGGCATCGTCAGCTAACTGCTTGCCGCATTTGAAACAAAACATATGGTTGTCCTCCTTATTCATTCGCAGTTTTTATTGCTGCTAAGATGATAAGAGGATTATAGCATTTGGGGAGGACGGGCTGGTGTCTTTTGGGAAAAAAATAGTTGTGATGGAAATATAAATTATTTATGCATCCAAATGTTGATTTCAAAAAACGATACGTCTAATCATTTCCATAAAAAATGGCGGTCTGAATCATCAATTTTTCAAATGTTTTAGCTATAATTCTTCAATCCCTACCAACTTTTCTTTTTATTAACAACGCTCCAAACTTTCTATTTCCACACTTCGTCATCTTCTAAAGGGATTTAACCTTAAATTTCCGCCAGAGAAATCTCGCAAAAAATATTATCTTATTGCTTGTGATGATTCTAAATTTAATATTGCCAGACATTCCAGTAATCTGCAATATATACCACTTCTTAGGCAAACGCAAGTTTGTCTTGATCTTGTGCCCAATAATCATATAATGAGTTGCCCGACAAATGGGCTTTAATCAACAAATTGTCTTTATTGTTTCTGAAATCAAGCA
>CAYMGZ010000424.1:0-3017 GCA_964390095.1 uncultured Lachnospiraceae bacterium
AGTCCTGGCAAGGGACCGGGATTTTGACCTTTGCATGGGGGATACGTTGCTTGGGGATGGCGGGAACTTCCAGGACAGCGGCATTTTTTACCCGCTGAATGACATTCCGGCGGTTGAGGAATATTTTGACCACTGTTTCCCGTATGTGCGGGAGGCGGCGACCAAGAAGGATGGAACCATCTGGATGCTGCCGGTCGATGTGAACATGTACGGGATGGTTGTGCGGCAGAAGGCGGCAGAGGAGGCGGGGCTTTCCTTGTATAATGGGATGACCTGGGAGGAGTTTGCGCAGGAAATCCAGGAAGCGTCGGAGGAAGACCGGAAATGGATCGATGTCCGCCCGGATTTTATGACCATAATATTTGAGTTCCAGTATTTTACGCACTACCATACTTTAGAAGGGGAACTGTTCCCGGATATGTACCGGGCAATGTCTGAAATCTGCGGGGTGGACTGCGGCGGGGGAATCCCGGCGGAGCGGCGGATCCTGCATTCCATGGGTGGCCCTTTATGGGTTGGCGCTGGCGATTCTGTAAGGCGGGAATATGGTGAGGATGCGGTGTTTATGGCAATGCCAAAGCTGAGTGCCGCGGACCGGAATATCGCCAACTGCATTTTTTTGGCCGTCAACCCGGATTCGGAAAAAAGGGATGAGGCGCTGGCCTACATTGCGGCGCTGGCAGCGTACCTGTCACAGAACTGTGACCAGCCATTTTATAAGGATTGGCAGGGGGAGGGAAGTTATATTTTTTGTTGGAATCCTACAACCGTTTCCGGTTTGATGGGGCAGAAAGCGGTAACATCGCGGAGTATGACCCGATGACCGGGGAAGTAAAAATCCTGTCGGATCAAATTTTTTCATCCATTGTTGTTTACCAGGATATGATTTACTGCCGATACGTGAAGGGAAGTAAAAGTATGGGAGATGGTGTATGGGGGGATGAAGTGGATTACTGGTTTTATCTCTTTGATCAAAATGAGTTCGTGGCAGCAAATACCTCGCAGGAATATGCTCTCAATTTCCAGCGTTACGGGGAATATTTCCTGGCAGCAACCTTGCAGGAAGATGAAAAAGACCCACGCTACGACATTCAGGTAGGAATGGAGCTGCGCAAGTGGGATGGCGGGCGTGGCGAGGCAGCGGAGGAACTGGCTTCGATGATGTTTCGTGATTATTATGTGAAAGATGGGAAATTCCATTGGCTGGATTCGGAAGGGTTCCATATATGGGAGCCGGTTTCCGGGGATGCGAAGGTCTACCCTTGGAACAAGGATTACACTGAGAACTATATTTTGGTAGGGAACCTGTTCTTTAGCACGAAATCCCGGCTGATGGATTTGGATGAGGGCAGTGAGGAAAGCTGGAAAAGTAATAGCAGTTCGATTAAGATACTCCATGAAGTCTATACGGATGGCAGCCAGATTTACGCGATTGGCGGCGGCTATGGCAGCGAGGCGGATAGGAATTCCTATCTCCGGCGGGTGCTGCTGACAAAAGCAGGAGATAAGTACGGGGCATCGTTTGAGGCTTTGCAGGAGTAAAAAGTAAAAAGAAAAAAGAAAAGCAGAAAAACAGGGGGGATGGTTATGGGGCATCGTTTGAGACATTTTAGGGAGAAACAAAAAAGTACCAAGCTGGCCATTGCAGCGGCCAGTCTGGCATTTTATGTTTTGATGCTTATTCTGGCACTGTGTGCGCGTGGGTGGCACCGGGCATCCCTGCCGCAGGTGGAGGTGACAACTCCGAAGTTTGGAAATTTTTGGGAAGGGGAAGACATATCCAGTACTGCTGCACTGCCGGAGAAACTGGTGGAAAACGGGAAGCTCTTCCTGATATCGGAGGAGGTCGTGAACGGGGAAGTGCGGACGATTGCGCGGGAAGTAAAGGATCTTGTGCTTGGCAGGGTTGGGAAGGGGTACCGGGAGATTTTGAATGGGCCAGATATGCTGTCACGGGTGATTGTGACGGACATAGCGCTGTCGGACGGGCAGGAAGTATGGATAACGGGGGAATGGTCGGATGAGGAAAATTAGTGGGGAAGTGAAAACAGGGGCAGGAACAAAAAATCGTGTGGACCTGGCAGCGGGCAGCCCGGAAAAAAAAGGCGGGAGACGGAAGGAACACCGCCGTTTGCTGCATGGCTGGAATCTGCGCTGCATGTGCTGCCTTTTGCCGAGTTTTGCCGGTATCGGTATTTTTTTCCTGCTCCCGTATGCCCGCGTGCTGTATTATTCCGTGATTAGCGACCAGTTCCGGCGCAATTTTGTCGGGCTGGGAAATTACATGGAAATCATGGGCAATACTTATTTCCGGCTTGCGATGAAAAACAGCCTGAAGCTAATTGCCATTGGGGTGCCGCTGCTGATTTTGATGGCCCTGCTGCTTTCCATTGTGCTGGCTTTTGCCCTAAAGCGTTTCCCGGTGCTGCGGGATGCCTTTAGCATCTGTGCGGTGGCGCTGTTTTTGTTTGCAGAGACGTGGAACATGGTGGAACAGCCGATGCTGTATGTGAATGAGGATGTGATGCGCACGCTCTCCACCATGCTTGGCAATGCGGGGAACTACCACGGGGAAGTGCTCCCGCCGGCCTCGGTGCTGTTCATGGTCCCGGTGCTTTTGTGGTATTTGCTGTACCACAGGGAGCTGCAGGAGGGGTTGAAACGGTAGGGGGCTTATATGTGCCTTGCGGGGTGGACATAAGTTAAGCATTTAACGAATCAGGGGATTGCAGACATTGCCAGAATGAATGATCCAGATCACAGATAAGTATTATGGGGGAGGGATTCCCGGAGCGAAGCAAGAGGTTTTATGTAGAAAGGAATAATGATTGCCTTATGAAAAAATCGTCTAAAATTTTAATTATCATTACCGTTGTGGCGTTCATGGTGATGCTTTGGTTGAATTACTCCCGCCGGGTTCTTGATATTGAAATGGACATGTGCGATGAGAATGGCAATGTGATCCATGTGACGGTGGATGCCGTCCTACGCCGGAAACCGGGGAAATCATGGAGGTT
>CAYMGZ010000425.1:0-3006 GCA_964390095.1 uncultured Lachnospiraceae bacterium
GGGGCGGCAGGGCGCGCAAAAGCGGCAGGGAAGGAATTTTTCCTGCGCCTGCCGCGCATCTGCCGGGCAAAAGCCTATGATTTTTTAAAAGCGCAGGAGGACAGGCTTCTTGGGGAGTGGGTCGATGGCTATCTGATCCAGAATTACGAGCAGCTTTTCTTATTTGCAAAGGAATGGCATGTGCAGGATCAAGGTAAATGCATCGTAGCGGATGCGATGCTTTATACCATGAATGCGCAGGCAAAACAGTTTTTCCGCGGCCTTGGCGTGACGGAATTCACTGCCCCGTATGAGGAAAACCAGAAGGAGCTTTCCTTGCTTGGGCTTTCGGATACGGCGCTTGTGGTGTACGGCAGGCTGCCGCTCATGGTCTCCGCGCAGTGCGTGTACAAAAACACAAAGGGGTGCCTACAGGAAAACGGGCAGGGGGAGGGCATGCATGCATGCCTGACCGACCGCAAGGGAAAGAAGCTGCCGGTGTTTGCGGCCTGCCGTTTCTGCTACAACGTAATCTACGGTTCTGAATCCTTGGCGCTTTTTGGCTGTGCAGGGATGGATAAGCTTTCACCGCGGGCAATCCGCTATGACCTTACGGATGAGACAGGGCAGGAGGCAGCGTTGGTTTTAGGGCAGGATATTCTGCCGGAAGGACGGGAGAAAACCTTGGGGCATTTCCGGCGCGGGGTACTTTAAGTAACAGTCCAGCCACTGCTTTAAAGGAAACCGGGCAAAAAATATTTGCTAATCCAGAACAAAAGTGGTAAAATAGGAAGCATAAATTGCCGGCCGGGCAAAAAAAGCAACCGGATTTGCGGTACCAAGGAACCAAAAAACAGTCTGCGTTGCAAAACCCGGCGGTCGGCGGAAAGAGAGGATGCTCATGGCAGAGAAGAAAACTGCAGGGACAAAAAAGACCCCTGCGAAGAAAAAAGAAGAAAAGAAAATCAGGAATGCATGGCTTACGTACACGGAGGAACAGAAAAAGGAAGCCTTTGAAGTAAGCGAGGGCTACAAAAAATTTATTTCAGAATGCAAGACCGAGCGGGAGTGTGTGGATGAGGTCGTGCGCCAGGCGGAGGCAGCGGGCTACAAGAACCTGTTTGAGGCTAAGAAGGTAAAGCCGGGTGACAAACTATATGCGGTGAACATGGGCAAGATGGTTGTCCTCTTTATCGCGGGCAGCAGGCCGCTTGAGGACGGCATGAAGATCCTGGGCGCGCACATTGACTCACCGCGTATCGATATCAAACAGATCCCTCTTTATGAGTCGGATGAGATGGCGTTCCTTGACACGCATTACTATGGCGGCATAAAAAAATATCAGTGGGTTACGCTGCCGCTTGCCATCCACGGCGTATTTGTGAAGAAGGACGGGCAGAAAGTGACGGTGTGTGTCGGGGAGAAGGAGGATGACCCGGTGGTCGGCATCAGCGACCTGCTTGTGCACCTTTCCGCTGACCAGATGAAAAAGACGGGCAGCAAGGTCATCGAGGGGGAGGATCTGAACGTCAACGTCGGCAGCATCCCGCTTGCGGATGAGGAGAAGGAAGCGGTCAAGAAAAATGTGCTTGGGCTTTTGAAGGAGCAGTACGGGGTGGAGGAAGATGACTTTATCTCGGCGGAGCTTGAAGTGGTCCCGGCAGGCAAGGCGAGGGATTACGGCCTTGACCGCAGCATGGTATACGGTTACGGGCAGGATGACCGCGTCTGTGCATATACCTCGATGCTCGCGCTGTTGCATATGGAAGAGACGGACCGCACGGCAGTCTGCATCCTTGTGGACAAGGAAGAAGTCGGCAGCATTGGCGCGACCGGGATGCATTCGAAATTTTTCGAAAATGTCGTGGCAGAGCTTATGGATCGGATGGGCGATTACTCGGAGCTTAAGGTAAGGAGGGCACTGGCGAATTCCGTGATGCTTTCCTCCGATGTGTCGGCGGCATTTGACCCGAACTATCCTAGCGTCAACGAAAAGAAAAACACCGCATATTTTGCGCATGGCCTCGTATTCAACAAATATACCGGCTCGCGCGGCAAGAGCGGCTGCAACGACGCAAACGCGGAATTTATGGCATCGATCCGGGCGGCACTGGAAAAGCACGGCGTTACGTTCCAGACCTCGGAGCTTGGCAAGGTGGACCAGGGCGGCGGCGGGACGATCGCCTATATCATGGCGCAGTACAACATGCAGGTGATCGACAGCGGCGTTCCGGTATTGAACATGCATGCGCCGTGGGAGATCACGAGCAAGGCGGATGTGTATGAGGCAATGCGGGGTTATGAGGCATTCCTGAAGGAAATGTAGGGTTCTCATGTTATGGAACAGATCGTAATACAATATATGGATGACTCCATCGAGCGCCTGCGCTATATCGATGGGAAATCGGACTGGATTGATTTGCGGGCGGCAGGGGATGTTGTGATGAAGGCGGGGGAGTTTGCGCTGATTCCGCTCGGCGTGGCAATGCAGCTCCCGGAAGGTTATGAAGCACATATCGTGCCGCGCAGCAGCACGTTTAAGAACTTTGGCATCATCCAGACAAACCATACCGGGATCGTCGATCATTCCTATTGCGGCCCGGATGATTGGTGGCATATGCCGGCCTATGCACTGCGTGATACAATGATCCGGAAAAATGACCGCATCTGCCAGTTCCGCATTGTCAAAAACCAGCCACAGCTTGTTTTTGAGGAAGTGGCTAAACTTTCCGGCAAGAACCGGGGCGGGATTGGGAGCACCGGGATAAATTGAAAGAAAAAAGGGTTGTTGCAAAATCTTTGCAACAGAAAATCCCCCGTCTTGCAGATTTCATTTCCTGCAAGACGGGGGATTTTCTATTGTCCGGGGAATTTGGGATAAGGAAGTTTAGAGTGGGAAAGAAATGATTGGTGAGTTTTATTTCACCTTTATTTTTGATAAAATTTAAATTTTTTAAACAAAACAGAAAAAATCCATGGAAAACTGTGGGAAAAAATAGGTTGCGTTGGGCGGGAAGGCGAGGAAGT
>CAYMGZ010000426.1:0-3000 GCA_964390095.1 uncultured Lachnospiraceae bacterium
CCTGGTACCAGCAACTTTGGATTTCATAGAGCTTCGCATATTCCCCTCCCGCAAGGATAAGCGAATCATGGCTGCCCTCCTCCACAATCCTCCCGCCCTGCAAGTATAAAATCCGGTCGCAGAAGCGCGTGGATGCCAGCCGGTGCGAGATGAACAGGGAGCTTTTTCCTGCCGTCATATTTTGGTATTCCTCATAAATTTTACTTTCCGCAACCGGGTCGAGTGCCGCCGTTGGCTCATCCAGCACCAGCACCGGGGCATCTTTGTAGAGCGCCCGCGCAAGCATCAGTTTTTGCAGTTCACCGCCGGAAAGTTCAATCCCGCCCTCGTTGGCCTGCTTGTCAAGCTTTGTGTGGATTCCTTCCGGGAGCGAGGCAAGTTTTTTTGCAAGCCCCGCCCGCCCGATGCACTCCTTCACGCGCGCCAAATCGCACTCATCCTCCCCACAGCCGGAAACGGTCTCCGCGAGGGAAAAAAACATCTGGTTCATTTTCTGGAAGACAACCGAAAAAAGTTTATAGTATTCTTTGCGCGGAATATGGCGGACAGGTATCCCACGGGCACTGTCGGAAACACGGTCCGCCCCCGCAGTGCCGTCGCGGAAACCATGGCAGGCAGAACCGGTATCCGTGCCGTCATCCCCGGAAGCATACCGAAGACGGATTTCCCCTTTTGTCGGCTCATACAGCCCGCACAAAAGCTTTACCAGCGTGGTTTTCCCCGCACCGTTTTCCCCCACGAGCGCCAGACGTTCCCCGCCGTGCAGGGTCAGGCAGATATCATGCAACGTATCCTCTTTTGCCCCATCATAACGAAAGCACACATGGTCAAAAATAATATCCGGTGTTCCTGCGGGAAGCACACAGCCCGCTCCCCCATCCTCCCCGCCCCCATTCCCATCCGGGTATTCAAGATACTCCCTCAAATCACAGAGCGCAAGGCTTGTTCCACGCATTTGGTTCCAGCTGCTTAAAATATTCCCGATCCACGTGGCAAACGATGAAATTGCAGCAAAAGAAAGTACAAACTGATCCGCGGCAATCTCCCCTTTTTGCACCATCCCGATCAGAACCGCATACGCCGCCCCATCCCGCAGCAGGATCATGGCAAGATCCGCAATGCGCGAAAAATAATTTCTCCAGATTCTTTTCTTATCCCATACGGAATGTTCCTCGCACAGCAGCTGGTACATCTGCCGCATCCAGCCTGCCATGCCATAGACCCGGATATCCTTCGCTGCCGCAAATTCCGCGGTTTTCCCCTGCACGTACCAAAGCTTGCGGTCAAGCCCTTCCCAATTTTCCCTGTTTGCATACTCCCATTTCTGGTACGCCCTCACACAGAACCAGTTGACCGCCGGGGCAAGGGTTAAAAACAAAAGCAGCCAGGGGTTGACAAAGGAGATCACCGTGCCAAAAAGGGCGTAACAAACCAGGCTTTCCACAAATTTTCTTGCATGCCAGGTCATGTCCTTGACCGGCTCCTCACCGTTCCACATCTGTGTTGTCATCTCTGCCCGCCAAAACAGATCCGCCATTTTTTTCTTTTCATAAGTCTGGTAAAAAAGCCCCATCGCTTTCCCATAGAGCATATCCCGGACTTTATACGTATATATCTGGTCAAAAGTGTGTACATAATAATCCAGGACATTCCACAGGAGGCTGACACACAAAATACCAAGCATCCAAAGGCCGACCACGGCTGCCGCATGTGCAAACCCACCGCCCCCCGTCACCTGCGCGACCACAAGGGCAGGCAGATAAACACCCGCCCACGCCAGCCCGACATCAAGAGGCAGGAACAAAACCTGCATCACAAATGCCGTCCTAGCATATTTCAACTGCCCCTTCACACTCCAGCGGATATTGCTCCATGTCGAGGTGTATGGCTTTTTCTTCTTTTTTTCCTCCATGATCCCCTCCTATCCATACCACAAGCCTGTCTATGGTACTTTTTTTATGAGAAATTTAAAATATTCCTCAACCCCTTATTTTATTTTTGATTGTACCAAAACTTCTTTCCGGAAGGGAACGTTCGTGCATGAATTGCTGTTTAGTGTGCACGAATTGCACAAGGATATGCCGGAAAAACCTGCAGGGCCTTCAAAGATAAAACACCATGACAAAAGCAGGGCGGGAAACTGCTATAAACCAGTTTCCCGCCCTGCTTCCCAACGGCAACAGATGCCGGAAGTTCCCCCTTTTATTCCAAGGTTTTTTCATACAGCAATATCTTATCATTACTATAAATCCGGAAAATTATTTTTGTATCTTTGTACGCTTCCTTCCTGAGTTGCTCAAGGAGCAGGTTTAATGCCCCCTCTATCGTACCAAAATATTCATCCATCACTTCCGCAAATTCTTCCTTGTCCCCTTCCTGTGCTACCATATCCCCGGTGATTTCCTGAAAGGTAATGGAACAAATCAATGATTTCCCTTTGGCATACAGTTCCTTTATCACGCCATTCTCTTCTTCCTTCACTTTCGCCGAACCATATTCCTTCTTTAAACAAGTCTCGATCTTATTCTCCACTTTGTTGCTGTCCACCACCGTGACCTTGCAGGTATAGGTCTTGTCATCATACTTTGCCTTGATGGTCGCCGTACCTTCGCCATTTGCCGTGACCGTGCCCTTCGCGGAGACCGTCGCCACCTTCCTCGCGCTGCTGCTCCACTTGACATCCGCCGCGGCAACATCGCCAAGCTTTAGCGTGAGCATGCTGTCAACCTCCATCGTCGCCTTCGCCTTGCTCAGTTTTAGACTTGTGGCCGCCATGGTCCGATCCGGAACCACAAGCGAAAACAACATAAGCACCATCAAAACAACCGATAACCATTTTCTTTTCATTGAAAATCCCTCCTTCTCACTCCTGCATATGCCCTTCCCTTTCCACCCAATGGCAGGGAGGTTTTTCCGTTTTTGCACCCTCCCATCCCTCCCGGGCTGATCCGGACACATGATGTTCTAAAACTATTTTACTGCAAAAATTGGTAACTTGCA
>CAYMGZ010000427.1:0-616 GCA_964390095.1 uncultured Lachnospiraceae bacterium
ACCGTGGGATACGTGGGGGCGTTTGTTGACACTTAGCCCATTTGGGCAATAAGCCACCGTCTGAAGCATAGGCGGTGGGAGTATGTCACCGGATCAATGGAAAACAGAAAAAAAGCTGCCGTAAAATGGAAACGCTCCGCCACGGTACAGGACGGTAAAACAAAAACAGTTTCGTCCATAAACCTTGTTGGTCGCCATATTTTACGGCAGTTTTTTGGATTTTTATGGGAATGCCCTTTACTCCGTTAACGTGATTTGTTTGTTGCTAAGCCGGGAAAATTCATCCTTGTGGGAAACTGCGACAACCGTAATGCCGTATTTCTTTGCAAAGGCGACAATATTTTCTGCCACGGTCACCGCTGTTATTTCATCGAGTGAGGCGGTGATCTCGTCAAGGAGCAAAAAATTTGGCCTGCGGATCAGGATGCGTGCGGTTGTAACGCGCTGCATTTCCCCTCCGCTGATATTTTCCGCCGCCCAGTCCACCCTCTTGTCCGCGCCGTACTGTGTGATCATTTTCTCCAACACGCAGACATGAATTACTTCAGCGGTCAGGGAAGGATCAAAACATTCACCGAGCAGGATATTATCCATGATACTTGCGGAAAAAAGAAAA
>CAYMGZ010000427.1:626-2553 GCA_964390095.1 uncultured Lachnospiraceae bacterium
GTTGGAAAAACGCATGATGTCGGAAATTTCGTTTTGCGGGATGCCATCATAAAAAATCCGGCAGCCCCCATGCTCCGTCAGACCAACCATCTGTTTAAGCAGTGTGCTTTTCCCACAGCCACTGGAACCTTTTAGGGAGACCACATCCCCCTGGTCAATTTCAAATTCTGTATCTTTCAGCAAAATATGCCCGTTCATTAGGAGTGTATCAATCCGTACACAGATTTTTTTGATTTCCGGAACATTTTCTGGTGCAGGGGAATAATCCCGCATCGGTTTTTCCGTTATCTTTTTTGGTTCTGCCTTTACGATTTCTCCAAGTTTCTCCAGACGTTTTCTATGTTCCTTATAATAAGTGACGGAATCCGCGGTGTTGCGGATTGGTTCTTGCAGCAGCCCGACCATGGAATAAACTGCGATTAATGCCCCTGTGGAAATCAACCCTTTGTGCAGTAAGAGGAAACCGGCCAATAAAATGGTTACGGGCAGTGTGACTTGCATGATCTCGTAAAAAACAACAAAGAGAGAATACCATATGTTTTTGGCAATGGCATTTTTATAATTTTGCTCCGATATCCCTTTTTGGAACAGACACGCAAAATAATTTTCCCGACGCAGCAGCCGGATGACCGAAATCCCTTGAAAACTCTGGATCATCGTATTGTTGATTTCTGCGGCAAGGGCTTCTGCCGTATCTGTCTTTTCGGAAATCTTATTGGACAAAAACGAAGTAAAAGCAATCAGGAAACTAATTCCCGCAAAAATGCCGATGGCAAAAGGCAGGTGTCTGGAGGCAATGGCGGTAAATAAAATTACCAGCGTGGTTATGTTGACCAACAGCATCTGCCAAAAACTGGCATAATAATATCCTACGTCTACTGCCAGTGAAAGGATGGAATAAGTGACATCCCCGGCACCCGTTGCGGAAAAAAAAGTGTAAATCCTTTCCGAGATAGCGGCGGTAGCAATATTCCGTTGCCAATTTCTTCGATTTGCTTTCCGACAAATGGTAGGAAAACCAATAGATGAAATCAAAAACAATGTAAAGCAGGCACAGTAGGGCAACGCGTAAAATAATGCGGATAAAATCCCCGTACTGCAACACGGTCAGGCCGGAAATAATAGCCTCGATATCCCCCGCGATTTTCACTGTGATGAAATTGATGCCGAGGGAAACAACGAGGAAGATACTGGTAATGTACCATGTATTTTTTATAATATGCTTTTTTAAACTCAAGAGCTTTGCAGACCTCCTTCAATGGAATGGTATTATTTCTGCATTGCCCTGATTTCGTAAAGGATAAAAGCCATCTCGAAATTCCTCCTTGTGATTGATGATATTGTTCCCGGTATGGGGGGGTACAATCCTGTTGGTTTTGGACGATGGGGATTTCAAAATGAATATTGCCTAGGAAATATCTTAATTTTGGGATATTTCTGTTCCGAAACCTTGTTTGGCCAGAAGTGCATTGACCTCATCCATATTCTTTGCCGGTCCGTAATAATAATCCCCTTTTTTGTCATGAGGGAAGATTTCGCAGGAAATTCCCAAGGAATCCTCTTGGCCAAGATCCTCACCAGTGTACCTTAGACAAAGCTCATCATAGTCATCCGTCCATAAGCTCCCACGGGAAAACAGATATGGGTAGGGATTAGAACTAAATTTTGCCTTGAGCCGGCTCCAAAAGTTGTTATCGCCATATACATAATTCCTTTGGCTCGAGTACGTGACTCCATCCACCGTGATGGTACCTTCTACTTTAGACGGGGAAAAAAGGGAATGATACCAAGTCACATCGATGACCACCTGCACTTGCTTTCCCTCCCGGGAACACAGCGTAGTGGCAGTATATTGGGGAACTGGCCGGAGATACCAGTAAATTGTGACAATGCCGAGCACGGCAGCAAATGCTAAGAATTTGAGGAT
>CAYMGZ010000427.1:2563-2995 GCA_964390095.1 uncultured Lachnospiraceae bacterium
TTTGAGGATGTTTTTTTTGATTTGTTTGTTTTTCATTATGGCCTCCTTCCTTGGCAGATATTACAGGCAGTACCTATCAACGTTAATGGAAGATGATTTTTGGTTGTGAGTCTATTGTACTATCATTAGGTGAAAATGTAAAGGGAAATGTTGAAAAATAAGATGGAACCTTGATTGGTCATTGCTAACGGAATTGTTCCTGACAAAGGTGGTAAAAAAGGATGTTACAGCTTTTGTCTTTGCCCCTTGGCAGCAATTGTTTCTGAGGCGGTCGGTAAAAAGAGATAGGAATATACAAGTAAATTTGTTGCAAATTGCTGCAGGATGTTGTATAATGAGATTGTAGCATAGGAACGTGGCAATAAGGGAAGGGGTTAGACCGGATGGATTTCAGGACAAATACGCAACACAAGGACCGATTGTTTTGTTTCC
>CAYMGZ010000428.1:0-2982 GCA_964390095.1 uncultured Lachnospiraceae bacterium
TGGGTACATGCTGTTCTAAAATCCGCTGAAAAACCTTATTTTTTTATTATACCATATATCGGAGGATTTGTGTACATTTTTTTCGGTTTTTTGCATTTTTATGGAAATGGTCCCCTTTTCCAGAGTGAAAGCACCCTGCGCAGGCAATAAAAAAAGTCCGGTTCCTTTACTTCCTCCACCGTCCGGATCCACGCAGAAGCATATTCGGCATCATCCACGCGGTATGTAATCTTCCCTACCGGCTGCCCGGCGGCAACCGGGGCCATGAGCACCGGCTCGTAGGTGATTTCCACAAAAGGCTGCTCCCATGCCGCAAGCAAAAGCGGCTCCACCGAATGCACATCCACCGCGGCCGCAACGGCATCCGCAACCCCACCTTCCACGGGGATCATGGTCCGGTACTCCGAAAGTGCCGGGATCCCACCTTCCACCTCTTCCCCGTTGACGGTGAACCTGGCGCGTTCCACAAAGGGCTGGCGGCGGAAATATTCCAACCCGTAATTCATCAGCTTTTGTGTATCGCTCCATTTGTAGCTTTTGTTTGGCGGCCACCCACATGCAAGCATGGTCGCAATCAGCGTGTGCTCCCCCCTTTTTAGTGCCCCGACAAAGCAATAGCCTGCCTTCCCGGTAAACCCGGTCTTGACACCGATCGCGCCATCCATCATGTAGAGGAAACGGTTTTTGTTCGACACGGCAAAGCTCCTCCCGGTTGTCATCTCACAAAACTGGTAGGAGGTGGTGTTTGTGATCTTGATAAAATCCGGGTTCTGTATGGCGTAGGATGCGATTTTCGATAATTCTATGGCTGTAGTATGATGGTTTTCGGAATCCAGCCCGTTTGGGGTCTCAAAACAGGTATCCTTTAACCCCAGTGCCGCCGCCTTCGCATTCATCATCGCACAGAACCCCTCCACGGAGCCGCCGACATGCTCCGCCAGCGCCACCGCAACATCATTGTGGCTCTCAAGCATCAGGGAGTAGACCAGGTCCCCAAGGCGGTATTGTTCCCCTGTCCGGATGTTCAGCTGCACGTCCGGCTGTGATGCCGCCCTCGAAGATACGGTCACGACATCATCCATCGAGGCATGTTCCAACACTACGACCAGTGTCATGATCTTTGTCGTGCTCGCCATCGGCAAAACCTCGTTCCCGTGGTTTTCAAAAAGCACCCGCCCGTTCGTCCCGTCAAGCAGGCAGGAGGCGTAAGAGTACAAACCTTTTGGCACAACGCGTTCCGCCCCATCCCCGTCCTGTTCCCCCTCCACCTGTGCTGCATGGACGGGCAGGGCGTAAAAGAGCCCGGCATCCCTGCCAGAAAGCGCATTCCCCGCGCACCCAAACAAAAGCATACAAAAAAGGCACCGGCAAAGCAGAATTTTTTTCCGTAGCAATCCCATATCCCCCCATTTCCACCGCATCCTGTCCGGATACCGTGCAGACATCATTTTGCCATTGGTTCAGAATATGAGAAAACTGCTTTGTCTATGCCTTTATTTATCAAACCTCAGATCATTTCAACATTTTCCGTCGGCCGCGCAACAAGCACGGTCAGGTTCCCGTTGCGGCAGCGCACCGCGTCGATAAACTCCTTCTGGCGCGCCTCTGCGGAAAATTCCGCCATGTAGGTCAGCTCAAACATACTGCCCATGTTTGTCGTCCTCACCCGCTCCAGCGAGACATTTTTTAAGTATTCCTCAAACAGGTCATCAAAAACACTGGTATAATCAAGGCTTTCCGGGATGGTGATTTTGATTTCCCTCGTTCTGTTTTTTGTCTCCCCAAACCTTGAATGGTCAAGGACGAAAAGCAGGATGCAAAAGAGGACCGTGACAAAAAGGGCGTAGGTAAGGTATCCCATCGCGTTGGTCAGCCCGATTGCCATTGCAAGGAAGATCACACTGATCTCCTTGGCATTCGCAGGCTGTGAACGGAAACGTACAAGCCCGAAGGCACCCGCGATCGCAACACCGGTCCCGATGCTCCCATTGACCATCATGATCACGATCTGGACCACGGCGGGCAGGATGACCAAGGTAATCGCAAAACTTTTTGTATACTTCCCTTTCGACATGTAAGTGAGGGCAAGCATCAGCCCAAACAGGATCGAACAGGCGGTCAGCAGGGCAACGTTAGGAATCGTCAAGCCCGTGGAATCAATTATACTGGTAAACATCGTTTTCTTCTCCTTAAATTTTGCATATGCCCCCCGGTGCCATCCGGGAATCTGGCATTTTGGGTTTTGTTATTTCATCCGCCCCATAACTTCTTTTTTGTAAATGGTGCCATACTTTGAAAAAGAAACCGGATACAGCCCAAGTTCTTCCATCTTCCTCACCAGCCAGAGCGGGTACGCACCGGCAGATTTGATCTCAAGCAGCCAGTATTCGTCCTCAAACAGCTCGTCCGCCACATCCCCGAAACCTAGCGAAAGATGGTCCCTGCGGCTGCGGATATGGGAATCAAAAGTCATGCGGAACTCCTTATCCTCCCTGCCATACCACGCCGTCCGGTCATAGGCAAGGTAAAGCTTTGGCACGGTTTTATGGAAATGGATGAAGTAGTCGATCTCCCTCAGGATCTGCGAATCTTTCTTTGGCCGGATGCCGCGCAGAAGGTAATCTTCCGCCTCAAGGAGCGTTAAAGATATCCTGCGTTTGTAGACAATATCTTTATATTTCTTCTTTAACTCAAGATATACCTTGTCAAAAGCCCCCGGGATGCCGTAACTGCGCAGGCGGAGCTTTTCCTTGTACACCGGCTTCTCGTTTGAGAGCCGGACAAGCTCATCGGTCTCGGTGTCAAAATAAATGTTGCATATTTTTGACAGCCCGTACTCATCCAGTACCATGTGGGGTTCTATCGCATTTATAAATTCCTTGTACTGCGCCGGTGTCAGCATGTATTTTTTTTCGACCCGCTTAAATATATAACCATTCCCTGCCATCCGCATTCTCCTATTTTAAGTTCCGCATATCTCCT
>CAYMGZ010000429.1:0-2980 GCA_964390095.1 uncultured Lachnospiraceae bacterium
TCCTTCCGTTTTCCGGATTTTTGGAAAAGCTTTCGTATGCCACGGTGCGTGATGAGCCGTCGGGTGAGCCGGGTGCGCAGGGGATGGCGCTGCCCGCAAAGGAAAAACTGCGGATTTTGGATGAGCGTTTCCTTGAGTGGCCTTCGCTTGCAATCGAGCACTGCAGGGAGGCGGCCATGGATATGGCAAGTTTGGCGAAGGAGGGTGTGTTCTCTGCGCTGCACCTGTTTGAGGAATATACCGAGGAGGAGGCGGGCCGCGTAAAGGAATTGGAGGAATTAGTGGACCGTTATGAGGATGAGCTTGGCACATACCTTGTGCGGTTAAGCCGTGGGGAGCTCTCGACAAAAGACAGCCATGAATTAAATGAATTGCTGCACTGTATCGGGGATTTTGAGCGCATTTCCGACCATTCCATGAACCTGATGGAGGGTGCGCGGGAAATGCACCGCAAAGGCTTGCATTTTTCGGCGCAGGCAAGGGCGGAACTTTCGGTTTACGCAGGGGCAATCCGCGATATTTTAAACCTTTCCATCCGGGTTTTTAACGAGGAAGACGCGCAGGGGGCGCAGGAGGTGGAGCCGCTTGAGGAGGCAATCGACCTTTTGAGCGCGGAGATGAAAACGCGCCATATCGGCAGGCTGCGCGCGGGGACCTGCACAATCGAGTTGGGTTTTATCCTGGCGGACATGACGGCAAATTTTGAGCGGATTGCCGACCATTGTTCCAACATTGCGGTCTGCCTGATCCAGATTGCGGAAAATGGCATGGAAGTCCACGGATATTTAAAAACCATGCGCCGCAGCGGGCAGGGGCAGTTTGAGGCCATGGTTGCGGCAAACAGGGAAAAATACGAGCTGCCGCAGATGTCCGTGTGAGGAGGAAAGAGGAAAGGGGGCGGGAAGATTGCCGGTTGTATATATTGTGGAGGATGACGCAAACATCCGGGAAATTGAGGGCTTCGCCCTGAAAAACAGTGGTTTTTCCGTGGAAGCCTTCGCGTGCGCGAAAGAGTTTTACGGAGGGCTTGCGAAAAGGCAGCCGGACCTGGTCCTTCTTGATATCATGTTGCCGGATGAGGATGGGCTTACCGTCCTTGGCAAACTGCGGAAAGGGGCGGGGACAAAAAAGCTCCCGGTCATCTTGGTGACGGCGAAAACAGCGGAAGTGGATAAAGTGAGGGGGCTTGATAACGGGGCGGATGATTATATGACAAAGCCCTTCGGTGTCCTGGAGCTGATTTCGCGCGTGAAAGCCCTGTTGCGCCGCAGTGCGCAGGAGGGGGGGCAGGAGGTGCTCTGTTTGGGGGAGATCACTCTTGACCCTGCGCGCCACGCGGCTTATGTGTCAGGAGAACCATGCGGGCTGACTTATAAGGAATTTGAATTGCTGCATTTGCTTCTTGTCAACGCGGGTATCGTGATGAAGCGCGATCTATTGATGGAGCGGATCTGGGGCATTGATTTTGAGGGGGAATCGCGCACGCTCGATATGCATATCGGAACGCTAAGACGCAAGCTTGGGGAGGCGGGGGTACATATCAAGACCGTGCGCAATGTGGGCTATATGATCGAGTAGGGGATTTGGTATGAGGCGGAGGATTTATATTCAGTTGATGGCAGTTTCCGGGGTGGCAATTTTTGCCACCCTGCTTTTGGTGACGGCGGTATATTATAAAGTTTTTAAACGGCAGGTGTTTGAGGATCTAAAGACCTGTACCGTTTTTTTGGCAGAGCTTTGGATGGGGGATTGGGACAGGCAGGAAAATGAGGCAGATGGATGGATGGAATTGGAAACGCCAACCTTCTTTCACCTTTTGGATAAAGCCGGGAGGGGGCAGGGGCTCCGCATCACACTGATCCAAAAGGACGGGGCGGTAGTGTATGACTCGGCGGCGCAGGGGGAAATTTTAGGCAACCACGGCGACCGCGCGGAGGTCATGGAGGCCTTTGTGCACGGGGAAGGGCGGATGGTGCGCAATTCCCCGACATTCCACAAAAATACGTTTTATTATGCGCTGCGTCTGGACGGAGACACGGTGCTGCGCGCCGCAAAGGAGGCGGACAGTATCCTTGGGGTTTTTACGGGGGTGCTGCCGCTGGTGCTCTTTCTCTCACTGCTTTTGTTCGCGCTGTGCATGCTGCTTGCACATGTCCTGACGCGCCGCCTTATAGCGCCGGTTGAGCACCTTGCGGGGGAGGAGGAATATGTGGGTGGGGAGGAGGTTTACCGTGAGCTTCGGCCATTCCTTGAGACCATCCAAAAACAGCACGATGATATTTTACAGAGTGCCAAAATGCGCCAGGAATTTACCGCGAATGTTTCCCATGAGCTGAAAACACCCCTCGCCTCCATCCAGGGTTACGCGGAACTGATTGAAAACGGGATGGCGCAGGGGGAGGATGCCAAGCGTTTTGCGGGGGAGATCGGGCGCAGTTCCAAAAGGCTTCTTGCCCTGATCAACGACATCCTGCGGCTCTCGGAGCTTGATGTGCAGGAGGGGAATCTCGAACGCGAACCCGTGGAACTTTCCGGGCTTGCCAAAACCTGTGTGGACATGCTTATGCTGAATGCGGGGAAACATGGCGTGGAACTTTCCTTTTCCGGGGAGGAATGTGTCATCCTGGCGGACCGGGGCATGATGGAGGAACTTTTGTATAACCTTGTGGACAATGCGATACGCTACAACCGGCGTGGCGGGCAGGTTGCCGTGAGGGTGGGCATGGAAGGGGGAGAGGCCTTTCTTAGTGTAAAGGACACGGGGATCGGGATTGCCGCCGAGCACCAGGAGCGGATTTTTGAGCGCTTTTACCGCGTGGACAAGAGCCGCTCGAAATCCACGGGGGGTACGGGGCTGGGGCTTGCGATCGTCCGGCACATCGCGATTTGCCATAATGCGCAGGTACAGCTTTTTAGCAAACCAGGTGAGGGAACGCAGGTCTGTGTTTTTTTTGCGGTGTCGGATGGCCATGTGCGGTAA
>CAYMGZ010000430.1:0-2973 GCA_964390095.1 uncultured Lachnospiraceae bacterium
CGGATCACATCCAATGAATCCTCTGATCAAACACAACCCGATCCTCCCCTTTTTCCATCCTCCCAATTTCATAACACGGATAAAACGAATCGATATGTTTTATCACCATATTTTTATCCTGCTCCGGAACTACGACCACAAGCCCCACCCCGCAGTTAAATGTCCGAAGCATTTCCGCATCGCTAATGTTCCCATTCCGGCGGATATATTGAAATAAATTTAATGTCCTGATTTTGGACAAGTCAATCCGAGCACTGAACCCGTCCGGGATCACCCTGCAAAGATTGCCTCCGATCCCGCCCCCGGTGATATGCGCCATCCCGTGTATGATATTTTCCGGCAATAATTTTTTAAGCGATTTGTAATACGGTGTGTGCGGCTTCATAATCTGCTCAATAAATGTCAGGCCATCGATTTTATCCAATTTAATCTGCGGCATTTTATCCATCAGCAGGCGAACAAGCGAATACCCATTTGTATGCAGGCCGTTGGAGGCGACTGCTAAGATAACATCCCCTTCCTGGATCGCAGAACCGTCAATTACCTCCGATTTCTCGGCAATGCCCGCAATACTTGATGTCAGGACATAAACCCCGGGATCGACCACCAGCGGCTGGATGGAGGTTTCTCCCCCCACCAGGGAACATTCATTTTCCCGGCAGGCCTCCGATATCCCCTTTACCAACGATTTGATGGTATCCTTCTCCGCGTTCCCGCACACAATCGTATCCAGCACGGCCAGCGGCCTCGCCCCCATCACCACAATATCATTAACCAGATGGTTGATCATGTCATGGCAGATGGATTCCGTGTAGCCATATTCCATCGCAAGCTTTTGTTTCGAGCCGGGTTCTTCCGATTTTAAAACAAGAACCGGATTTTTTAACGCCGGGAAAGAAATATCATAGAGTGACGCGAATGCCCCCATACGGTTTAAAACACGCTTGTCGTCCGTTTCCAAATGCTTTGCCATTTCCCGTTTGATTGTGTCCGTATAAGCAATGTCAACCCCTGCTTTGCTGTACGATAAATCCTCCGTGCTTTTTTCATTTCCGGCAAGGATTTCATCCACGGACACCTCCAATATGCCCGCCAAGTCTTTTAAAATCTCGATATTCGGGTATGTCGTCCCATTTTCCCATTTTGAAATTGCCTGAAACGAAACGTTGAGCCTGTCCGCAAGCTGCTGCTGGGTCAAACCAAAGGATTTCCGTTTGTCCATGATGAATTTTCCAATCCTGATACCGTCGAGCATTCTAAGTTCCTCCTATTTTAAGTTCCGTATGAACCCTCCCAGCACCAACAACAGGGAAGGAGGTTCTGTACGCCCTGCTCCCAGCACATCCTTCCGGCACTGTACGGGTTCATACTGTTTTTTTAGTTCCGTATGCTTCCTCCCCATCATATCCCACCACAGCCTTTTCAACAATAACCATATGCGGGAATTCTACACTCCCATTTCAACCGCAAGTTGAATCCCCTGCCAATTTCTTTTTAAAGCGATATCCATTCCGGACAACACCATCCCCAACCGCATACCGAATACATTTCTCAATCTC
Source organism: uncultured Lachnospiraceae bacterium (assembly GCA_964390095.1). Taxonomy (GTDB): domain Bacteria; phylum Bacillota; class Clostridia; order Lachnospirales; family Lachnospiraceae; genus RGIG4057. Next base: position 1,560 of record CAYMGZ010000430.1, read on the forward strand.
ATAACCCTGTTTCAAATAAAAATCCACCGCTGCCACATTGTCCTGTGTGGTCTGTATCCTCACAGTGCCTTTATTTTCCGCCCTGGCACAATTCTGCGCAAATTGAACCGCAAAACTTCCAACCCCATGCCGCTGATATTCCTTCGCAACCACCAACATGGCGATATAGATTTCCTCTTCCGCATTCCAGCCATTCAGCTTCATCCACGCCGCATTTTCCCCATTCGCAGTAATAATGAAATTCCTCTCATCCGAATCTACTTCCAGATACAGACAGGCATACCATTCATCGGTAGATATCACCCCGCCATGAAGAACCTCCCTATTCTGCCGAAATACATCGTCAACAAAAGGAATGTGGTCCGGACGGAGGTTGACTGCTTCATATATCATTCCATCATCCCCTTATTCTCCAATTTTCTCCTCCTGCTAAACTTCGAAATCTCCTTATTCCGCTGCTGCTTTTGCCGCAAAAAATTCGTCCTGTTATCCGAATATTTTGCCTCGGACTTTAATTTCATATAACTTTCCCAACGCTCTCGCGGTAATTCGCCGCTTGCAATCGCCTCCCGGACCACACAGCCCGGTTCTGTCTGATGTTTACAATCGCGGAACTTGCACCTCCCCAAATATTGTTCCACATCCGAAAATGCTTCTGTAAGTCCACTTGAAACATCCCACATCCCCAGTTCACGCATTCCGGGCGTGTCAATGACCATCGCACCGTTTTTCAGCATGATGAGCTGACGGTGGGTCGTGGTATGCCGCCCCTTGCTGTCACTCTCGCGGATTCCATTGACCGCCATGATTTCCTCGCCCGCAAGCGCGTTCACAAGGCTCGATTTGCCCACCCCGGACGAACCGAGGAACACGATGGTTTTCCCCGGTGCCACATAGTCCGTAAGCGCGCAAAGACCCGCCCCGGTTTTTGCGCTTACCACATATACGGACACGCCCGCCGCCAGACGCTCCACCGTCCGGACATACGTGCCGTATTCCTCCACAAGATCCGCTTTTGTCAATACCACAACCGGAACTGCCCCCGACTGCCATGCCAACGTCAGATACCGTTCCAGACGCTTTGCATTAAAATCCTGGTTTAGGGACTGCATAATAAATACAAAATCAAAATTCGATGCAACCGCCTGTTCGCCGCGCCCCGGCGTAGGATCCCTGCGGGAGAAAAATGTTCTCCGTGGCAGTGTCCGGATGATTTGGCTGTCACCATTTGCAATATAATTTACCAACACCCAATCCCCGGTGGTCGGAAATTCTTCAAAACCGCCAAAATATTCTTTTGTTTTTAATCTTCCGTAGCCTTCTCCATACGCACAAACCAACGCGTAGCGCTCTTTATGGACAGCGGTGATCCTCGCCGGGATTCCCTGTGCACCTTCCGATACCATATCCGGCG
>CAYMGZ010000431.1:0-2967 GCA_964390095.1 uncultured Lachnospiraceae bacterium
TGTCTTTTTTAACTGCGGCTTTACAAGCGCCGCGCCGAGCGTGCTGACCACCGTGCCCGTCATGCCCTGCTTGATTTTCTTCATGAGGGCGGCTGCAAGCCCCTCGTAAAGCTTTAAGATGACATTGCCCACAAACGCCTCCGTGACAATGACATCCGCCGCGCCGTTCGGGATTTCCCGCGCTTCAATGCTGCCGATAAAATTGATTTCGTTACAGTTCTTTAGAAGGGGGAAGGTTTCCTTGACCAGCATATTCCCTTTTTCTTCCTCGACACCGATATTCACAATCGCGACGCGCGGGTTTTTGACACCGACAACGTGCTCCATGTAAATTGCGCCCATCTTCGCAAACTGCACCAGATGGGAAGGCCTTGCATCCACGTTCGCACCACAGTCAATGAGGAGCGCGATCCCGTCCATCGTGGGGATGAGCGGCGCAAGCGGCGGGCGCTCCACCCCTTTGATCCTGCCGATGAGCAGCTGCGCACCGACCAGGACGGCCCCTGTGCTGCCTGCCGAGACGAAAGCATCCGCCTCCCCCTTTTTTACAAGGTCCATCGCCACGACAATGGATGAGTCCTTCTTCCTCCGGATCGCAAGCACCGGCGCTTCATCGTTCGTGATCACTTCCCGCGCATCCACGACATGGATCCTTTCCTTCGGGTAGGTATAACGGGAAAGCTCCGCCTCAACCTTCTCCTTATGGCCCGTCAAAAATACCTCAAGTTCCGCCCGTTCCACCACGGCTTCCACCGCACCTTTGACGATCTCCCCCGGGGAATTGTCCCCGCCCATGGCATCCACTGCGACTCTTACCTTCTCCTGCATTTTTTCGCCCAAACTTTCTTAAAAGTATACGGAAAGCATCTTTATGCAATTACAATGCCATCCCTGTACCACTATACTAAATCATGGATAAAAAATCAACCATAAAATTATAAAAATTATCCGCCCGCGTCACTTCTTTTGGTAGAAGAAAGATTGGTATGTATTATAACCGATCTTCTCCGGCTGGATGATCTGCTCGGTGCTGCCGACAAAGAGGAAAGCACCCGGCTTTAAGGATGTGTTGAACTTCCGGTAAACCTCCTCCTTTGCCTCCTCGGTAAAATAAATCAGCACGTTCCGGCACACGATCAGGTCGCAACGGTCCGGATATGGGTCTTTTAACAGGTTATGCTCCTTGAATTCCACGCATCGCTTGATGTCGTCGCTGATCTGGTAGTTCGTCTCGTTCACCTTCGTGAAATATTTCCGGAGGAATTCGTCCGGCAGCCCCTTCAGGCTCTTGATATTGTACAATCCAAGCCTTGCCTTGTCAAGTACCTGTTTATCAATATCGGTTGCGATGATCCTGATCTTTGCAAGCGGCATGAATTTGGAGAGCAGCATGACAAGCGAATACGGTTCATCGCCCGTGGAGCATGCGGCACTCCAGACCTTTAAGCTCGGCGATTTCTTCAAAAGGTCCGGCAGGATCTGCTTTTCCAACAAAACCCACTGTTCCGGGTTGCGGTAAAATTCTGATACATTGATTGTCAGGTAATTTACAAATTCATCAAACAGCGCCTTATCTTTTTTTAACGCCTCGACATACTGCTTGTAGGTGGTATAGTGGTTTTTTGTGATAAGCGAATCAATGCGCCGCTTCATCTGGCGCTCCTTGTAAGCATTCAGGTCAATCTTCGTGAGCTTGAGCACATCGCCTTTAAACACCTCATAGCTGTCCGTCATAACTTTTTGCCCTCCTATTTATAAGTTCAGCATGTGTCCTCCCAGTACCAACAACCTTAGGATGGAATTTCTGTCCGCACGGCTTCCAGAAATTCCACCCCGGCACTGTACGGACACATGCTGATAATACTTTCCACACAAAAAATCCCGGAAGCAGGATTTTGCCCCCGGGAAAATTATTACTCCTCAGCCGTCTCCGCTTCCTCTGATTCTGTCGGCAACAACGCTTTCATGCTAAGGCTGATCTTCCTGTCCTCTCCATTGAATTCCACGACCTTAGCCCGGATTTCCTGGCCGACCTTCAATACATCCGAAGGCTTTTCAACATGCTCTTTTGCAATCTGGGATACGTGCAGGAGCGCATCCACGCCAGGGACCAACTCCACGAACGCGCCGAAATCCGTCATGCGCGCCACCTTCCCGGTCACGATGCTGTCTTTTGCAAACTTTGTCTCCGCATCCTTCCACGGGTTCTGGTCCGGGAATTTTAAGCTGAGCGCGATTTTCTCCCCCTGGATATCCTTGATGAACGCCTTTACGACATCGCCCGCCTTGAATACCTTCTTCGGGTTCTCAATCCTGCCCCACGACATCTCGGAGATATGCAAAAGGCCATCCGCCCCGCCAAGGTCGATGAACACACCGAAATCGGTCACGTTCTTTACCGTTCCCTCCACGACATCGCCGACCTTGATCCTTGCGAACAATGCCTCCGCCATCTCCTTCTTCTTTGCGACAAGGAGCTGCTTGCGGTCGCCGATGATGCGCCTTCTCTTCGGGTTGAACTCACTGATGACAAACTCAATTTCCTGGTCCTTGTACTTTTCAAGGTTCCTCTCATAAGTATCGGACACAAGGCTCGCCGGGATGAAGACCCTTGCCTCCTCCACAACGACACTTAACCCGCCTTCCAATACGGTGGCTACTTTTGCTGTCAATACTTCCTTGTTGTTGAACGCTTCCTCAAGGCGCTTGTTGCCCTTCTCCGCGATCAGCTTTTTGTAGGTAAGGAGCACCTGGCCCTCACCGTCATTTACCTTGAGCACCTTTGCGCTCATGGTCTCGCCCTCTTTTACAAGGGTCCGAAGGTCCACATTCGGGGTGTTTGTATACTCGCTCCTGGTAATGATACCATCTGCCTTGTAATTGATGTTCAGGACGATCTCATCTTCCTTGACACGGATTACAGTACCCTCGACTTCCTCCCCATTGTGTATTGTCTTCACAGACCCT
>CAYMGZ010000432.1:0-2964 GCA_964390095.1 uncultured Lachnospiraceae bacterium
TCAGCGCTACCTCGCCGCGCGTCATCATGCCGACACCAATCTTAAGCGCATCCTTATTCTTGAATTTACACAACCTTGCCACCATACCACAGCCAATAATCTTTGAAACCAAGCCAACAACAACAAAGGCCGCCGCAAATAAAAGAATGGAAACATCCAGATTATCAATATTTGTTTTCAAACCGATACTTGCAAAAAAGACCGGTCCGAACAACATGTATGAATTAGTATCCATCTTCTGTGCGATATAATTGGAATCACGCAGGCTGCACAGGACAATCCCCGCCACATACGCGCCCGTGATGTCCGCGATGCCAAAGTAACGTTCCGCTATGTAAGACATTGCAAAACAAAAGGCCAGGCCAAGGATCGGGATACGCCTCGTGTGCGGGTACTTCGCATCAAACATGCGGAACAGGAAATAAAACAAAAAGCCTGCCACAACCGCTACCACAAAGAACAGCGCCGTATTGAGCATTACCTTGCCCGGGTTGGAATCCGGGCTCTTAAAACCGACAACGACCGTCAGGACAATAATACCGATCACGTCATCGATAATGGCCGCGCTCAGGATCGTTGTGCCAACCTTGCCTTTGAGCCTCCCCATTTCCCGGAGCGATTCGACGGTGATGCTGACCGAGGTCGCCGTGAGGATCGTACCGATAAATACCGCCTTGTAAAACTCCTCACTCCCCCACGGCGCAGCCCCGTAAAAGCCCATATATAGTAAAGTACCAAAAACAAGCGGGATGAACACACCTGCACATGCGATCAGAAAAGCAACTGGGCCGGTGCGCACAAGCTCCTTGATATCCGTTTCCAAGCCCGCCGAAAACATTAGTAAGATCACGCCGATCTCCGCCATCTGGACAAGGAAATCCGTCTGCCCAACCCAACCCAGCACGCTCGGTCCGATGAGCAGCCCCGCGATGATCTCCCCCACCACCTGCGGGGCTTTGCATTTTCTCGCAAGAATGCCAAATAACTTTGCCATCAGGATAATTATGGCAAGATCCTTAAAAACATCGTAAGCTTCCATAGCTGCCTCCATGCTTTGAAGTATAAAATTTTTATAAATTTGGTCAAATCTAAGGTCAAATTGTAACACAGAGGAAGGGAAAATGCAAGTGTATATTCCGCATTCCCAGAATAAATTTATAAAATCACAAAAATATTTCAAGTCATCAAAAAGAAAAGGAGCACCCGCCTCCGGATGTCCCTTTTCCCTGACCTTTTGATCATTCAATTTTATTTTGCTGTCCTGACCGACATAACCTTAGACCGTGAGGAATAGCCCGTTTTTAATTTTTTTCCGCCATTGCAGATATCTTGTCCGCAATCATCCAATGGGGGATTTTAATGTTCTTTTAACAGATTTCCGCCCCCGCAGGCATCGGTTTTTCCGGTGTCATAAGAGCCAGTTCCCCGTTCTCATCCTCCGCGCATAAAAGCATCCCCTCGGAGAGTACACCCGCCAAAGTCGCAGGTTTTAAATTCACAAGCACCATCACCTTTTTGCCGACCATCTCCTGCGCGGAATAATGCGCTTTGATGCCGGAAACAATCTGCTTTACCTGACTGCCGATCCTCACCTGCGAGCAGAGTAGCTTTTTCGATTTTTTTACTTCCTCACACGCGATGATCTCGCCGACCTGGAACTGGAGCTTTGCGAAATCGTCGTAGGTGATTTCCGGCTTCGGTTCGATGTCGATGACAGGCAAATCCCCACCGGTCTTGCCACCCGGCTGGTCCGCTGCGGTATTACGGGGATTGGCCGCCACGGTTATTTCACCGTCCGGCTGCCCCGCACCATTTTGGATCCCTGCCGTTTTGCCCTGTCCTGCTTCCTCTGCGGCTGCCTCCGCCTTCTGCCTTTCCGCGACCTGCGCCGCCCTCTCCTGCACATCCTTCATATCCAAGCGCGCAAACAGAATTTCCGGCGCGTCCGTCACCTTTGTCCCGGACACATAGCCGCCAAAACGCCTGCAATCTTCAAAACTGCGCTTCTTTGCGTTTAATTGCGCAAAGATCTTCTCTGCGGTTTCCGGCATGAACGGCCCAAGCAGCGCTGCACCGATCGCAATGCCCTCCACCAGATTGTAAAGCACGGTCTTTAAGCGCCCCTGCTGTGCCTCATCCTTCGCCAGCGCCCACGGCATCGTCTCGTCAATATATTTGTTGCAGCGTTTGAACAAGGTGAAAATCTCCGTGATCGCATCCGCCACGCGCAGCTCCTTCATTTTTTCTGCCACGCGGTCCGCCGTGCCCGCCGCCACAGCTTTCAGGTCGGCATCCACTTCCCCGGAAATACCCGCGTCCTCCACCACGCCGCCAAAATATTTGTTTGACATGGAAATCGTGCGGTTGACCAGATTGCCGAGCGTATTCGCAAGGTCGGAATTGATGCGCTCCGTCATCAGTTCCCAGCTAATCGCGCCGTCATTATCAAATGGCGTTTCATGCAGGACAAAATAACGCACCGCGTCCACGCCGAACACCTCCGCCAGATCATCCGCGTACAGCACATTGCCGCGCGACTTGCTCATCTTCACGCTCTTGCCGCCCTCGTCCGTGCGCAGCAGCCACGGATGCCCGAAAATCTGCTTCGGGAGCGGCACATCAAGCGCCATCAGCATGATTGGCCAGTAAATGGTGTGGAATCGGATAATGTCCTTGCCAATCAAATGCAGGTCGGCAGGCCAGAATTTTTTAAACTGCTCCCCCGAAGCGCCGTCCACATCGTAGCCGATCCCGGTGATGTAGTTGGAGAGCGCGTCAATCCACACGTAAACGACATGCTTCTCGTCAAAGTCTACCGGGATGCCCCATTTGAACGAAGTGCGCGACACACACAGATCCTGCAGTCCCGGCAGGAGGAAATTGTTCATCATCTCATTTTTCCGGGATACCGGCTGGATAAATTCTGGGTGGCTGTTAATATGCTCAATGAGTCTGTCCGCATAC
>CAYMGZ010000433.1:0-2945 GCA_964390095.1 uncultured Lachnospiraceae bacterium
GAAAATGAAGACATCCGCAACCTGTCGGGGATTTTGGAAAACCTCAACGTGACAACGAAACAGTTGAATGGACAGGCTTTGAAATTGGAGACAAGCAGTGCGTTTTTCCTTGAGGAGGTACTAAAGAAGTCCGATTTTACCGTGGAGAAGAACGAGGGGTTCCATCGTCTCATCAACCGCATCCTGTGCCCGGAGAAGCGGGAATTCCCGGTGCCCGCGGAGCTCACTGCCCAGATGCGCCCTTATCAGGTGACGGGTTTCCATTGGTTAAAAACGCTTGCCCAGAACTCGCTTGGCGGTATTTTGGCGGATGACATGGGTCTTGGTAAAACGTTGCAGGCGATTGCCTACATCACTTCGCAGCTGCGTGAGAAGAAGGGGAAGTTCCTTGTGGTCTGCCCGTCCTCCCTTGTCTACAACTGGCAGGATGAATTTGAAAAGTTTTCCGCGAAGGTGCGCGTGGCGCTCTGTGTCGGAAGCCCCGCCGACCGGCAGGAAATCATAAAAAACGTGAAGGACTGGGATGTTGCCATCACTTCCTACCCGCTGATCCGCCGCGATATCATGAATTACCAGGATATTTCGTTTGACACCGTATTTATAGATGAGGCACAGTTTATCAAGAATTCGACTTCCATCAACGCGCAGTCCGTAAAAATGCTCAAGGCAAAGCACCGCTTCGCGCTGACCGGAACGCCGATTGAAAATTCCCTTTCGGAGCTTTGGTCCATCTTTGATTTTATTATGCCGGATTACCTGATGAGCCATTCAAAGTTTTCGGTGCAGTTTGAGAAGAAGATCATGAATGAGGATCTTGTGGCACTTGCCCACTTAAACAGCCGTATCCGGCCGTTTATCCTGCGGCGCATGAAAAAGGATGTACTTACGGAACTGCCGGACAAGATCGAGGAAAAGATTGTAACGGAAATGACGGACGACCAGAAGAAAGTTTACCTCTCCTACATGACAAGCATCCGCCAGGAGCTTGGGCAGGAGATTGAGATGAACGGCATCGAGAGGACACACTTAAAGATCCTTGCGGCATTGACGAGGCTGCGCCAGATCTGTTGCCACCCGGCAACCTTCCTTGGCAATTATGCCGGGGGGAGCGGCAAGATGGACCTGCTGCTTGAAATCCTTGCGGATGCGGTTGCAAACGGGCACCGTATCCTGGTCTTCTCCCAGTTTACTTCGATGCTGCACCTGATCGAGGAAGAGGTCCGCAAGAAAGGGTACGAATATTTTTACCTTGAGGGCAGCACGAAGCCCGCAACGCGCATTGACTATGTGAAGCGCTTTAATGGCGGGGAGCGGTCCATCTTCCTGATTTCCTTAAAAGCCGGCGGCACGGGCTTAAACCTGACGGGGGCGGACACGGTCATCCACTATGACCCGTGGTGGAACCCTGCCGTGGAGGACCAGGCAACCGACCGTGCATACCGGATCGGGCAGAAAAACACCGTCCATGTGTTAAAGCTTTTGACAAAGGGTACCATCGAGGAAAAAATCTTTAAGATGCAGGAGCGGAAGAAAGAATTGTCAGACTCGGTGATCCAGTCAAAAGAAGTGTTCATCAACCGGCTGACAAGGGAGGAATTGGAGGAGCTGTTCCGGTAAGGGTGGATGATGTTGGTACCGGGAGTGGATATGCGGAACTTATATCAGGAGAATATTATGGCAGAGAATAAGAAATTCTTTCGTTATATTTTGCTGGTCTGTATGACCATTGTTTTGGTGATGTCCGGTTCATGGAAGCCGGTAAAAGCAAAGGTGGAACTCTCAAAGACTTATGTTGTGTTGCTGCTTGGCAGGGAGGGAAAAGATACGTATCAGATCAGAGTATCGAAAATGGCGGAAGGCGACAAAATCGCATTTTCCTCGAAGGATCAATCCGTGGCAGTGGTGGATGGCGGCGGAAAGATCATGGCAGTCGCACCGGGGAAGACCACCGTGACATGCACCATAACGGCAGCAGGCGGGGAAAAAACAAAGAAAACGGTTACAGTGCGCGTCTACGACAATATCAAGAGCCTTACGCTTGGCGTGGGGGATGTGAGGAGGAATGCACTGCATAAAAATGTATCATATGCACTCACCTATACTTGCAAAACCGTTGCAGGGACAAACAAAAATATCGGGAATTATATTTATTACGAAGTGTGCACCCCGGAGGGGAAAATGACAGAGAATGCTTCCATTGACGCGGATGGCAAATTTAGCGCGAAAAGTTACGGAACCTATCTTGTTTTGGCGTATGCGTTCCAGAGCAGCAGCCAATATAAAAAATGGGTGGGGGACCGTGAAAAATACGCAGGGAATGTACTGGCCAAAAGCACGCTTACCTTGATGGTAGTTCCGGCAAGTTACTCCGTAAAGGAGCAGAAGATCGGGAAATTTACGGTGACCCTGCCATCCAAATACGAGGTTGGCACCGTGGGAAAAAGCAAGGACCGCACCACATGTTCCGTGCATGTAAAAAAACAGGACGGGCAGAATGCCGTTTCCAATATCCAAGTGATCATTGACGGGGTGGATGAGGCACAAAGCTATGAGGTGTTCTCTTCCGTCATGGCTTCCGTTTACACCAAGGGGGCGTTGGAGCAGAGTTGGAAGTCTGCCTACAACGCAGGGAAAGCGACAGTAAAGAATCTGAAAACACAGAAGCTTACGGTGGGCGATAAAGAAATTTTAAAAATCAGCTATGGGCTTATCTTGCGCAACATTGTCCTTGGCATGCGCAAGGAAGACGACCTTAAGATTTCCCGCATGGAATTTTTCAATACGGTGTATACGTGGTATGATGGGAAGTACCATATTTCGGTTACGGTGACGGATGCGATGGAGGAATTGCGGCCGAATATTTCCGAGGCGGCGGAAAAGATGGTGAAAAAGTTTACGGTATCAGAATAAGGAAACCCAAAAGAAAAAGGGCAGTGGACGGGAGC
>CAYMGZ010000434.1:0-2938 GCA_964390095.1 uncultured Lachnospiraceae bacterium
ACGGCAATCCGGTCGCCGGGGAGGACGAGCCCGTAGCGGTTGATTGCCTTGACAAACGGGCACCAGATGGTCTTGCGGAATTTTTTCTGCAGGCCTTTTTCCACCCCGGCAAGCCATTCCTCATTTTCGTGATCCGTTTCCTGTGGATCATTCCCTTGCTTTTGGGACCTCTGCATGCCGCCCGCTTGGTTTCCCCCGGTTTCCGGCGTTCCCATAACATTCCCGCCATTTTCCGTATCCCACGGCAGCTTTTTTTCTCCACCTTCCATCCCCTCCGGCAGCTTCTTCCCTTCCCTTTCCATCCCTTCCGGCAGCTTCTTCCCTTCCCCTTCCATCCCCTCCAGCAGCTTCTTCCCTTCCCTTTCCATCCCTTCCGGCAGCTTCTTCTCTTCCTCTTCCATCCCCTGATCCTCCAACTTCTTTGGGCAGGGAACTGTATGCCCGCTCAGCCGCCAAGCTCCGCTATGTATTCCTCAAACCCAAGCAGCGGCCTGTCACGCTTCGCCAGATGATACATGATCCCAATCTTATCAAAACGCAGGCTTTTGACCTCCTTTGGTACATCCGCCCAGTCCTGCGCACTTTCCATGTAAATATCACGCACCGCCGCATCGACCTCCTCTGATATATCCACAAGGCCGATTTCCGGATAATGCTCCCGAAGGTGTACATCCAGGCGCTGCATATATTCTCTTTCACACATTTTATACAAACAATTATCCAATGCATTGTCAATCATAAAAATGTCAATTGCCATCCCAAGGGTGTCGCTTTGTTCCATCAGATCCTCGGCGGATAATAATTTCTTGTTTTTTCTTGGCATTGTAATCATATGATAATCCTCTCCTTTTTTCCTCTCACCCAGAAATTAGTTTTTTCCGGGTGGCATGAATTTGCAGCATACTGCAAGTAGAGGATACCATATTTTTATAGCAATGTCACCATATTTTTCCAATTTTCCTATGTATTTTATACCATGGATGGATAAAAAACGGCATTTTTCCGTGATATTTTACAATTTTTTACATATAAATCATTTTTTCCAAAGTTCTTCCCCTAAAATGACGGTGAATGGGCCATCGTTGACAAGGGATACTTCCATATCCGCGCCAAAGCTTCCTGTCTCGACTTTTTCTACTTTTTTCCGGCATTTTTCCGCAAAATATTCATACAGGTGTTTTGCCTTTTCCGGTCCGCCTGCGTTAAGAAAGCTTGGGCGGTTGCCATGTGAACAATCCGCATAGAGGGTGAACTGCGACACGACCAAAAGCTCACCACCCACATCGGAAAGTGACAGGTTGGTTTTTCCGTCCCCGTCCGCGAAAATGCGCAGTTTCAGCATTTTTTCGACGTAAAAATCGGCGGTTTCTTCCGTGTCTTCCTTGCCAACCCCAAGAAGGACTAAGTAACCTTTGTTGATTGCACCGACCACCTCGTTTTCGATTTTTACCGAGGCGGAGGTTACGCGTTGAATAATAAGACGCATGTTTCTGTTTTCCCCCTCACTCACACATCCACAGCACGGATGTTCCTTCTACACCGCGCTCGACACCAAAATAATCAAGCACGGTTGCCGCGACGGTTCCGAGACCGTCATGCGTGTCCAAGTTCATGCCACGGATTTTCTTCCCATATATTAAAAATGGCACATATTCCCGGCTATGGTCCGTGGATGGCGTGGATGGGTCGCAGCCGTGGTCTGCCGTGACCATAAGGATGTCATCCTCCCGCATGGCAGACATCAGTTCCGGCAGTTTTTCGTCAAAATAGGTCAATGCTTTCGCGTAGCCGTCCACGTCGTTTCGGTGCCCGTAGAGCATGTCAAAATCTACCAGATTTGTAAAGCAGAGTCCCGTGAAATCCTTCCCCATATATTCCAAGGTCCGTGCGATGCCTTCCGCGTTGTTTGACGTGCGCACGGATTCCGTGATTCCCTGCCCGGCAAAAATATCATTGATTTTCCCGATAGCTGCCACCGTGTAGCCTTCGTGCTTTAAAATGTCCAACATCGTCCGGCGCGGCGGGGTCAGGGAATAATCATGGCGGCGCGCCGTCCTTACATAATCCGGGTAGTTCCCGGTAAACGGCCTTGCAATGATGCGGCCAACGCCCCATTTTCCCGTGCAGATTGCACGCGCCTTTTCACAGATTCCATATAGTTCCTCCACCGGAACCACGTCTTCATGCGCCGCGATCTGAAGCACGCTGTCCGCAGAGGTGTAAACAATCAGCGCCCCACTCTCACAGTGCTCCCTGCCGTATGCTTTGATGACCTCCGTGCCGGAGTATGGCCGGTTGCAAAGTATCTTCCTGCCGGTCGCCTTGCTCAGCTCATCCAGCAATTCCTGCGGGAAACCTTCCGGAAATACCGGCATCGGTTCCCTGCTGATGATCCCTGCAATCTCCCAATGCCCGGTCGTTGTATCCTTTCCCTTTGAGAGCTCCCGCAGGCGCATCACAGTGGCCGCAGGTACCTCCACCGGGGGATGCCCGTTTGCCCGCACCCCGGTAATGTTAAAAAACCCTAATTTTTGAAGGTTCGGGGCCGAAAAATATTTGCTTTTTGATGCGGCATACACGGTGTTGCTGCCCTCATCACCGTAAGCAGCGGCATCCGGGAGTTCCCCAATCCCAACACTGTCTAGGACAATCAAAAAAATGCGCCGTTTCCTTTCCATAACTTTTACCTCCATATGAGTTCCGCATACCCCCTACCAGTACCAATGTCCGGGGGAAGGGATTTCCTCTCGTTCCTCCCGGAAATCCCTTCCGGTACTGTCCGGGGATATGCTGTTTGAGTTCCGCATATCCCCTACCAGTACCAATGTCCGGGGGATATGCTGTTTTGAGTTCCGCAATGCATAACGATTTTATCAAGAATCTCTTACAAATTTATTAATTTTCATTTTTAGCCTTGTTATTTTTAATTTCTGATGCT
>CAYMGZ010000435.1:0-2917 GCA_964390095.1 uncultured Lachnospiraceae bacterium
TGCTTGTGTTGTAAAGTGAATAATATACGGAAGTTCCGTTCACTGATGTGGAAGAAACGGAATTCATATGAAGGCTGATAAATAGATCTGCCTCCACCCTGGATGCAAAATCCGCGCGCTCATACAAATCAATTTTCACATCTTCCGTTCTGGTAAAATAAACCTTAATATCAGAACCTTCAAAATATTGTTTTGCGTATTGGTTCAATATCTTGAAATTGATATCTTTTTCGTTAAACCCACCGGCACTTGCCCCCGGGTCAATCCCCCCATGTCCGGCATCAAGGACAACAATCTTATCATATATTGTGGAAGGGTTTCCAATCTGCATCGAAAAACCACTGCCCTCCGCTTTCAGTCGGTAACCTTGGATGCGCTCCGTCGTCAGGATGATATGGGTCTGGTTCCCATCCGACTGTACGGAAACATTCCCAACGACAGTATAAGGATTTTGAACCTGGTTTGTCCGGTAAAATTCGGTGTGATCTCCCGGCATGGAAACAACAATCCTGCGGTTCCAATACTGGTCTTCCACCGTCAGGTCGGAAACCTTGATCCCCTTTGGCAAAGAAGCAAATAATCCACGTATGATTGGCCTTGCAGTATCAACGGAATCTGTTTGTGCCTCATTCTCGGCAAAATACAGGTACAGTGTGTTGCTCTCCTGCACAAGGCGCAGTTTCGCTTTTGGTGTTGCCTTATATAAAAGCTTGATCTGGTTTGGTTCTGTTTCCACCATATAAGCATGTTCAAAATAATCCCCAAACAATTCATCCGGAAAGACAAGATTCCCAACCGTATTGCATGTATTATGGAAATAAACCACCTGATATCCGTTTTCGCTATCTGAAGTGTACTGAAATGCCCGAAGCCCTTTAAAGCGCATGTAACGCCCGTTTTGGTTCTTTCCAACTTCCAGTCCGGCAAGGTAATTTGGGAATACCGTAAGGTATAAAACTGTGCCGTCCTCCGAAAGCGTCAAGTCATAATACGGCAATGAATCGGATAACCTCAACTCAAATACCGCACAATCCCCGGACTCCCCAGGAACCTGTGAAATATTTGCTACAAGGCTTCCCGCTGCATTGTTATACTCCTTAGGGGAACAGAATGCATCTTGGACGGTCACCGTCAAAAGCTCACCATCCGCCTCACTCTGTACCAAACCAACCGGCCGGTCAAATTTTAATACATATTGTTCATCATAAAGTTCTTCCGTATTCCGGGAGATTCCCCGCAGGATGGCAATTTCCCCCGTCGATGGACGGATAATGCTTGTTTTTGCGTTGTCAATCATATTTTCCAAGCCAAGGTAACGTTTTGCATCCACCACGAAAGAATACTCGATTTGGTCCGATACGGTCTGGATCGATGAGTTTGACGGGGCATTCGCCCCATCATAGACCCCGACCTGGTCGGTTGTCCGGATTTCAGAGGTCTGTGTGGAAGAATTCCAATTATAATCATAGCCAAGTTTTTCGGAAACAAAACGTCCCGGAACCATCAGCTCCTTTGTTCCATCCCCAAGGTTTGTAACTAAGATTGGCGCAACACCACAGTCAAAATATTCCCCATTGCGGTATGCAGCGGTACTGTTCTCCTGCATGTCCAGAGTAATATTCCCTTTTGTAAAAGTGATTTCCCCGCTTTCCTCATCATAGGAACAGCGGATTCCCATGGTATCCTTAAAAACAGTATAAGCACGCAGCATCGCCGTATTGTTGATCAGGATGCTCGGAAGGCTGCCGAGCAGGATATCTTTCCCGTCAAAATTTACTTTCCCGGTAGTGCCAATATAGGATACCTGTTTGTTATTATAAAACAAAGTCATCCGGTCCCGGATGATTACCGTGGAAGTGTCGCTGTCCCAACGGTAATGATAACCAAGCGACTCGGCGACAAAGCGGGTCGGCACGAAAATACGGGTAATGCCGGCATCCACAAAACGTACACTGACCGGTGCGGCATTTGCCGTGACCTGCTTTCCGTTTAAAAGTGCGTTCTTACTGTTTAGCGTAAGTACCAGCACATTGTCGTTTTTGCGGAATGTGACCGTGTTTTTGGTAGAATCTTTCTGGCAGGAAACCCCCATCGCACGGCTGAAGATCTCATAATATGGTCCTAATGCCACCCCGTTATCCGTCAAGATCCCCGTCATCTCCCCAAGGGCAACGCGGTTGCCGTTATACTGATATTTCGCCTTTGTCCCGGTATATGTAACAGTCTTTTTTGTATTATAATAATACAGTTTAATTCCGGCCGCTTCCGCCTTTGCCGCAGGGAACATACACAGTACCGTGATGATACACAGGAATAATGCGATGCTGCGCCAAAATCTGGCCATGTTTTTCCAACAGATGCCCTTTTCTATGTGTTTCAAATTTTTCCAAGCCAATATGTACACATCCTTTCCGATCTTTTATTTACACCATGGTAACATACTGTCATAATATCAGAAAAGCGTGTTATATCTGTGTCAGAAAATTTAATTTATTTTTTCATTTGGAACAGATTTCTGCTCCATCGTATAATAAGGCACAATGATATAGGCACCGGCATGGATTGTATCCCCCTTTAAGTTGTTACTGCGCTTGATTTCCATAACGTAATCCTGGAAATTACCGCACTCCGGCGTATAAAAATCCTTGGCGATGCTCCAAAGGCTGTCACCCGGCTGGATGCAGACACTTGTAACCGTCTTTGTCGGCTCATGCCCGTCTTCCATTGCCATCACCCGCGTCACAAAAAACAGAGACAAAAGCATAAGCAGCACGACAAGAAAGAGAATCAGTGCCCTGTCCGTGAAATACCGGAACAGGAAAAACCTCCGTAGGTTCCTCTTCCTCTTTTTTAAGGTAAACATCCCTGGCTGTAGCTCGTACATCATCATCATATGCAACCCCTCCTCCATTGTTCT
>CAYMGZ010000436.1:0-2908 GCA_964390095.1 uncultured Lachnospiraceae bacterium
TTCTTTGGCCAAAGTCCAGGAACCTTTTTGCGGTTGCCTTTTGTAGTTTTTGCTTTAGCCTGTTTGTGGAGACAATCCAGCTGGTCAGCAAGGTAGGGACTTTTGATGTGGATGATTTGTTTTTGAATACACTCGGTGGGGTTTTTGGGTATTTTCTGATGCGGCTGCTGTTGGCATGGCACCAAAGGCGGGTGCGCTGATCCGTGCGGGGGCGTTGTTGTAGGGTATGTTGTACCAAAAGAAAGATAGTAGCAAGGTCAGTGGGTGCCCGGCGTGCGGGTAGGGGGAGGGGACAGCCCACGGCCTGATGATGGATAAGCTGGGAGGATTTGTATGGATATCCGCATAGAGAAGAAAAGCAAGTTAAAATTTCAGGGGAGGAAGCACTCAAAAAAAGGGATTGCGGCAATGTTCCTGGCGCTTTTGGCTTTTGGGGTTTTTGTTGCGGCATCTTTGGTCTCGGCTTCCGCAAAGGGGCAGGCAGGGATTTTGGTCGGATATCTTGGGTTTGGCTGCCTTTTTGTGGCGCTCGCCGGTTTTGTGCTTGGGGTGCTCAGCCTGCGGGAGCCGGATATCTTATATTTCCAGCCCGTGTTTGGTGTGGCGTTGAACGGCCTTTTGCTTCTGGCGCTTGTTTCGCTGTACCTGACGGGGATGATGCTGTGACGGGATGCTACAAAAAATAGCCATTCCAATGGTAACATGTCTGGACAATGTCCGGCGGATGCTATAAAAAAGAAATGGAGACTGTATGGATGCGTACATTGGAACTTTTAAGGGAAGAGAATGAGGGAATCCGGGAGCGGTACGAGCTTGCGCTTGGACGGATCTCACAGTTTAAGGGGGAGGAGGGCATCCGGGAGGAATTCCGGGATTATTTTGTCCGGCTGGCAGATTTTGCCATGTTGGCGGCGGATACGGCGGAGGCGGTACATTCCGGGAAATTGCGCCGGATGGACATGGAAGAGCTGGCGGCGAAGAACCATGCGCTTTATGCGGACATCCTTCCGGAAAATTATGGGAAAAGCTACGGCAACCCTACCTTTGCGGTGGAACGGTTGGGGGAGTATGGGCAGATCCTTACAGTGGTTTATTCGGAACTGCGCAATTTGACCGTGTATGCGGCCGAGGGGCGGCTTTTGCCGATGACATGGGCAATGGAGCTTTTGATTTCCCTGTACAACTGCTTTGAGGTGGAGGGCGGGTATACCGTGCGGGAGGCAAAGGAAGCCCTCTATTATTACCTGCACGATTATATGCAGGAATTTTACATGGCAAACACGAGGGAAAAGCAGGACCCGGCCTACACGTTTGCGAGGGATATCATCATGGAATCGGATCTTTCGGATTTGCGGTACCTGTATTATTTTGGCGAGTATATCACGGACAATGAAAAAAAGCTTGCCGGGTACCTGAATTCCCTGCCGGAGGAAACCGTGCGGAAAATGGCGTTTACGTATGTGGATGGTTATGTGCGCGGTTTTGAAACGATGGGGGTGGATTTTTCGGCAAAGAGTATTGTGGGCATCCGCTATGTGATTGGGTTTGAGCGCATGTTGCGCCATGCAATCACGATGTTTGAGGGAATGGGGAAAAAGGTAACGGTGTACCGCATGACGGCAAACCTTGCCAACCGTTCCTACGGGCGCAAAAACGGATATTTTGCGACAAGCCCGAACCCGCAATATGAGTACGACCACAGGAATGATATCGCGCTCTGCTATGACAAGAAGATGCAAAAAGCGATCCTGCAGGCAGAAAAGGCCGCCTGCGAAGCCTACCGCCCGGAATATGCGGCGTATGCGGGACCGGCGGTCCTGGAGGTATTTGGCGAGACAGATTTCTGTCCGGTCAACAAAAAGGAGGCTGTGGCGAAGGATGCGCGGGTGACGGAGCAAATGCTTGAAATGGGCAGGGAGCTTGGAATGCTCCGGACGGATTACATAAAGCAGGAGGAAACTTCCTACACAATCATTGCCTTCCCGGTGCCGTCCATCGGGGAAAGGTTTGAGGAGATTTTTGCCGGGACAATTGATTTGAACACATTGGACAATGACGCGTACAAAAGGATGCAGCAGGTGCTGGTGGACGCGCTGGATACCGGCAACAAAGTTATTGTGCAGGGGAGTGGCAGGAACCGCACGGACATGGTAGTTTCCCTGCACGGACTTGACGACCCGGAACACCAGACGAATTTTGAAAATTGTACGGCGGATGTCAATATCCCGGTCGGGGAGGTTTTTACTTCCCCCGTGCTCGCGGGAACAGGCGGGGTGCTGCACGTGAGCCGTGTGTTTTTGAATGGCCTGGAATACAAGGACCTGGAATTTAAGTTTTCGGACGGCATGGTCACGGACTACCGGTGTGCCAATTTTCCCTCGGAGGAAGAAAACCGGAAATATATTTTTGAGAACATCCTGCACGGGCATGAGACGCTCCCCATCGGGGAATTCGCCATCGGTACCAACATGCCAGCTTACCGGATGGGGCAAAAATATGGGATTCAGGCAAAGCTCCCGATTCTGATTGCGGAGAAGACAGGACCGCATTTTGCACTGGGGGACACCTGCTACAAAAGGAGCGAGGAGCATGCGGTCTTCAATCCGGACGGGAAGGAGATCATTGCGCGTGACAATGAGGTATCGATCCTGCGTAAGACAGAGCCTGCGCGGGCGTACATGAATTGCCATACGGATATTACGATCCCGTACAATGAGATTGCAAAGATCGCGGTCCTGCGCCCGGATGGCACAAAGCTTGTACTGGTCCGTGACGGGAAATTCGTCATCGCAGGGGCAGAAGGCTTGAATGTGTGAGGGAAATGCGGCGGGGAGGTTATTTGCGGGATTTAAAACAGCAAAAAACCGTACAGCGGCAGAAAGGTTTTTTGCGGAACTTAAAATAGGAG
>CAYMGZ010000437.1:0-2905 GCA_964390095.1 uncultured Lachnospiraceae bacterium
ATTGCCCAACATTTAAACTAACAAAAATATTTTAAAATTGTTTAGTTGTCAACCTGTTTGCAAAACGCTTTGAAAAACTACAGAATTCCTACAAAATCTTTGCCATTATCAAGACAGTTATGGTATTCCAACCGCCCAGAACGGACCGTCTGCCGTAGCTGCCTTTGCCGCCTCTTCCACAATCACCGCCAAATCCCACTCTTCCCCACTCCTTGTATAACTTGCCGGGCCAGACACCAAGACCTTCCCCTCCTCGGTCATTCCCCGCAGGACAATGAAATGTCTCCCTTTTGTGAAATTCCCTTCTCCCATCACGGCCACGACCAGCTTCCCATCCGCAAGTGCGTCTACAATCCCCTGCGCCGTCAGGTTTCCTTCCCTTTTTACCGTATCCATTTATTGGTGGTCACGCCATCCCCGGCCATCCCTGTACGACTTCCATTGGATAACCAACCACCTGTGCAATTTCTTCGATCGCAAGCCCCATCTCATGTAGCTTCTTCGCGCTTTCCTTGGCCTTTTTTAACTCGCCAATTTGTTCGCCAATCTGTTTTCCACGTTCTTCGCCAATTTGTTCGCCAATCTGTTTTCCACGTTCTTCGCCAATCTGTTTTCCACGTTCTTCGCCGATTTGCTCGCCAATCTGTTTTCCACGTTCTTCGCCGATTTGCTCGCCTTCTTTTCTTGCCTCCATCTGCATATCCTGAATTGCTTTACACACATCGATTACCTCCTCACTTTTTTTATATTTCATCCCTGCATTTGTGACTACCTTGATCACCTCTGCCGCCCTGCGTTCCAGTTCCCCAAACCTCTTTTTGTTATTTTCCAATATCTGGATTAGTTCATCCTTATTCTCGGAATATTTAATAAAAAGCAAAACTTCCCGCAGGCTCGACTGGAATTTCATAATCTCATCATCCGCCATCTGTGCAGGGGCGATCAGCCGCATATGGTAGTTATCCATACAAGCCTGCACAGCAGGGTCAGATATCCCCATCATTTCAAATAAACTGAGTGGGCCATCCCATGGTTTCGCGCTGAACAGGATGGTCACCGTGATCGAGGGGATGAGTTTATCCTCTTTCCCAAAACCGCCAAGGAATTCTTCTGAGCCAAATGTTTTCCTTTCTGACCCGTCCATTCCTTCCCCTTTGCTTTTCCCTGCTTCCCTTGTTTTCTTCTTTTGCTCTTCCCTCTCTTTTTTATGCGACTTTGCCGCTTCCTCCACTTGCCCTGCATATTCGAGTGCATCATACAGATAGTTCCGCACTGGCATTGCAAAGTGGACCCTGCTCTGGTTTTCCACCCCATAAAGTACATATTCCATTTTCCCATCCGTCATCGCCGCATACAGTTTCTGCACATCCCGGAACTTCTGGACAGGGACAACTGCACCGTCCGCACCATAAGGCAGGGCAATTTCTGTCGGGTCACGCTCCGTCAACTCTTCCGGTTTGATGACCTGCTTCCCTTTGTAAATATAGTAATTAAAAATATCCGCAAAGATGTTTACATCCTTTACATAGGCTTTCGTGATGGTATCTACTTTCAATGGTATCTCCCCCTCTGTTTATAAAATCGTGCATTGGATTTCCCACTGGTTCTATTATACGCAAAAAACTGGCTTTTTTCAAGCAAATTCGGAAGGTTTGCCATAAGAAAAGGCTGCTTTTTTGCTCACTACTTTTTAACAACAAAAACCACGTTTTAACAAAGGTACAGGCTTTGCCTGTACGGTGTTTTCTTGGTTTGTTTCACAAACCTATTCCTGCCTTGACCAGAAATTTTTGCACCCTTCCCCTTTTGTGGCCCTGGTCAAGTCCCCGCCACAGGCGTGACAGGTGCTTCGCCAAAAAAGCGGGGACACAATCCCGACCATACAATTCCCATACAAGGACTGTCTAATTTCTCCTATCATTTGACCCATAAACCTTAAATCAACAGCTTCATAAACAATGTTCACAGTTCAATTAGGATAGGGATAATCCCACATCCGTTTATATGTTTCGAAAACAACCACCATTTAGCCTATAACAGATCATTTGGTTCAAAATCATTTTCCCCGATGATCCTATGGGCAGAAAAAGTTAAGTTTGGATATTGTTTTTTAACATCCGTTGTGAATCACTTTCTCCCACGCTGCCTGAAATTACATTTTTCCTTGGCCGTCAGTGAACAGTTTTCATCCATTTTCATAAGTTATCCGCCGTCATCCTGACGAATCCATGCCCCGGTAAGATTTGCTTTTTTCTTGTTTTTCTGATAAGATATAACTACTAAAACTACAGGGAAGGGGGGTGTGTTAATGGGTGGCAATTATGAAAAGGGGATGTGCAACCAACTCATGGAAGTCATGGACCGCTTTCACATCCCGGCAGAATACCGCAGCGATGTAACATGCAAATGTAAAGCCCCTGGCAGTATCACCCTACAGCGAAGGGGTCATGTCCAATGACCGGATCACAGCATTCTTAAATGCTGCCGACGGTGATGAACCGGGACTCTCCGAGGGAAGCGTATACGGGTTCTGTAAAAAGCTGGCGCAAGCAGCCAGGTTTTGCGGGATTTTGCGGTCCCGTTTGACGATAATCTTTCGGGGAGGGATCCCAGGAAGGCAAAGAACCGTCGGAAAATGGCAGGTGGTTTCCGAAAGGACGGCGGACATGAAATGTATTGCCCGATCCTGAGTATTATCGAAACCCTAAAGAAAAGAAAAATGGGGATGCCCGAAAATATAAAAAAGCTTTTTATGGGCACACCGGCTATTTTCTAGCCGGTGATATACCCATTGGTTCAGCCAAAGGCTGAACTGTTACACAATTTTTAAAATTCAGGTATTGACATGTTTGAAAAATATCTTTTTTTGTTGTATCATTATATTTGATTTTTATGCAAAGCCGAG
>CAYMGZ010000438.1:0-2902 GCA_964390095.1 uncultured Lachnospiraceae bacterium
ATGACACGAAGATTTTTGAGAACGATCCGTTTGCAAAGCTTGACCAGACAGGTGTCGGTAAGTTGATGGAGATGGCAATCAAGCTTGGCAAGCCGGTGAACCCGAACATGCATGTCGGCATCTGCGGCGAGCACGGCGGGGATCCGTCCTCGGTTGAGTTCTGCCATAAGATTGGGCTTGACTATGTATCCTGCTCACCGTTCCGTGTACCGATCGCAAGACTCGCGGCGGCGCAGGCAGCGATTGCAGAGAAGAAGTAATTAGTTGTAAGAAGTAATGGAAACAAGGGAAAGCGGCGATACAACAGGGTAATCGCGCTTTCCCTTGTTTGATACTATGGGAACAAAGGTTTAGGAAATATAAATCTCTTTTTCCTGTGCAGAAGTCAGCAGACGTTTCTCGCCAAGTTTACGTCCACGCTTTTTTCCCTTAGGGCATACAGTGCCCTTCTTTTTTTTGCCGGGATTTGGCATGAACGAACAGAAAGGTATTTTGACGGATGTTCCTGCCAGAAAATTGACGTTCCTGCCAAATGCATTCTTTTTCGTGATTTTTTTGGTAAAATAGAAAACACTGGATTTTTCGTGTGACAGCAGAAAACGGCACGGTTGAAGGAGGAAGCGTTGTGAATATACAGTTCCAGGTGTGTGGTTTGGTTATTATTTTGGTGTTGATGATCTTATATGTCAGAAAAGCGATTCTTTGGTTCAACACACAGCGGATGTTCCGCAATATGTTCTGTTCCCTTTTCCTCTGCCTGAGCTTTGATATCCTGTCACTTTTGGCAATTTATGGGAAAACGGATCTGCCCGGGTCTTTCGTGACAGCAGTTTGCAAAATATATCTTGCCACACTGGTTTGTGTGGCTTTGTCGGGATTTTTATATGTATATGTCGATCTTGAGAAAAGGCAGCACCGCATGGTGAAAGGAATCTGTTTTTATATGTTTCTTGCCATTTTGGATATTGTGGGCATTTTTTTTGCACCGATTTATATTTACCGGAGTGGGGATGTCGCTTATACTTACGGGTCAAGCGTGTTAATCACCTATGCCGGGGCTGCCGGTTTTGTGTTCTATAATCTGTTTTCTATCATAAAAAATAAGGACAGGTTAAATCCGCGCCGGAGAAATTCCATGGCAATATGGCTGAGTGTGTGGATGATTGCTGCAATATTACAGTTTTTTAGGCAGGAACTATTGATTATCGGTTTTGCGGGAGCCATTGGCACGATGATTGTTTATATGCAGATGGAGAACCCGGAGCTTTTTATTGACCGGTCAACGGGATTTTTCAATGCGGGCGCACAGACGGAATATCTGGAGATGAAACTGGGACGAGGGGACGATTTTGCCGTACTTACCATATTGATCCGTTATGGGTTTCACAGGGGGGGCATGGCAAAGGCCAATGAAAAGATTATGCTGGATCTGGCAAGACGGCTGAAGGCTTTGCCGCAGGCAAAGTCTTTTAGGGTGGGGGACAGCGAATTACAGATTATTTTTGATCGTCCGGAGATTGCGGATGCTTATGTGGAGGAGATACCTGGTATTTTCCGGACGGTTTTCGGTCAGTACGATGGGAGGCCTTCGGCTGAATATATATTTGTTCCGAATTCTTCCATGGTGGTTTCTGCTACGAAACTGTCCCTGCTCATTCAGTATATCAACAATAAAGGGCTGGCATCCAAAGAGAAGGGTATTTTCCGCGTGACGGACGGGTTGGTTGAAAATATGGAAAATGAGTTCCGCGTGACGGCATACATGAAGGAGGCGATTCGCCATGAGGAACGGATCGAGGTATTTTACCAGCCGATCTATGATACAAAGAATGGCGGTTTCACGAGCGCAGAGGCGCTGGTGCGTATGCGTGGCCGGGATGGGAAACTGATTCCGCCCGGGGATTTTATCCCGATTGCAGAATCTAACGGCATAATTATACAGATTGGTAAAATTGTTTTTGATAAAGTGTGCCGCTTTTTTGTGGAGAACGACCTGGCGGCGCGTGGGATAAGTTACATAGAGGTCAATCTGTCGATGCTGCAGTGCGTCCAAAATGATCTTGCCGATACTTATATCGGCATCATGGAAAAGCACCATATCAATGCGGCAAACATCAATCTGGAGATCACAGAGTCTGCTACCATGGAGGAAAAGCAGCAATTGCTTCAGAATATGAAAACCTTGATCAATTATGGTGTCAGCTTTTCGCTGGATGATTTTGGTACCGGCCAGTCAAACTTGAATTATATTATGGAGATGCCCGTTCATATCGTAAAATTTGATAAGGGCATGACGGATGCCTATTTTGAGAATGACAGGGCGAAGTATATTATGGATACGGCCATCCAGATGATACATGGCATGGGGCTGGAAATTGTTTCGGAAGGGGTTGAAACCAGGCAGGAGTATGATACACTCCGAAACAAGGGGATTGGCCATATACAGGGGTATTATTTTTCCAGACCGTTGCCGGGGAAAGAATTTTTACAGTTTCTGGACGGGCATAATGCAGGAAAAGATACCCACGGGGCGGCGGGATGACAGGAAGAATTCCTCATATCTTTAGCACCACATCAATAAAAAACTCTGTATCGCTGTTGGAAGCCTGTGCCGAGCCGCTGTATTTTTTTGCTACTGCGGCAATGGCAGTAAGCCCGATCCCATTCCCGCTGTGTTTTGTGGAGCGGTAACCGTCTTTCCCTTTCTGCACCTTACCGTCAAAGTTGTTGGTCGAAACGATATACAGCCTGTTGCCATGGCCAATCTGTGTGGTCAGGCAGAAATACCGCCGGCCAGAGTGGACCGTCCGGCATCCGTCGATGGCGTTTTCCATCAGGTTCCCGAAGAGGGAAACCATGTCAAGCTCGGTGGCGGGCAGCGGTTCCGGCAGCTCGATGTGCC
>CAYMGZ010000439.1:0-2884 GCA_964390095.1 uncultured Lachnospiraceae bacterium
CCAGTTAATCATTACGACACATGAATCTAATTTAATGGATTTAAATATTTTGCGCCGGGATGAAATTTGGTTTGCCGAGAAGGAACAGGATAATAGTACCATTCTATATACTTTGGAAAAGTTTAAGATCCGGTATGATAAGGTAGTCGCGAAAGACTATCTTGCGGGAAGATATGGGGCGGTTCCGGTGTTTCAGGATTTTGAGTATGTGTGGGGGGAGGGGGATGGATTTGAAAAGGTTGAATTTGAGAACACCGAAAAAAATTGATTACACGGATGAAGCGGGAACGGTAGCACCAGCGATTTGTTTTTATTGTATTTCAGAAGGAGCAACCGAGGAATCTTATTTTTTCGGAGTTCGGAACAATAGGGTAAAATTAAGGATAAAAAATGCCGTGCAAATTGAAGTGATCGAAAAACAGGAAGGGCAGGAAACTTTAAGCCATCCACTCCAGTTGGTAAAGGCGGCACTAATCTGTATGGGACGTATCGATGAAAACGAACAGGAGATTTCGGCGGATCAATGGAATGAACATTGCAAGTGGGAGGATTTTCATCCGGAAGTTGATCAGGTATGTGTCATTTTTGATCGGGATTACCGTGGTCTAAGTGAAAAAATAGACGAAATTTTTGGATTATGTGATGCACATGGGATTAGGGTAGTACTCTCCAATCCCAATTTTGAATTGTGGCTGTTAATGCATTTTCCAGATATAGACAGGTATCCGAGAAAAGATCTTTTGGCAAATTGTAAGAATTTGGGAGGAAAGGTTTTACTAGGGGCATCCAAGAAGAAAAAGTATCTTGAAATATTAGTGTCGCAAAATGCAAAAGGATATTCCAAGGGGGAAAAGTTAGAATTTGAAAAGTTTTGCGGCCATGTAGACTTGGCAATCGAACAAGCAAAAGGATACTGTGAAGATCCGAAGAAATTGGCGGTTGAATTAGGAACTTCAGTAGGAAAATTGATGGAGGAAATGCGGTCATAGAAAAAGTGGGAGGAAGAAAGCAGGTAAGATAGTAGTAGACTTTTAGAATGGAAAAGTGTATAATCAAAAAAAGAAAGTAAAATAAAGGAACATTCTGAAAAAAGAGGGGAGCGGGGAAAAATGATACCATTTAAAAAGGATTTTTTGATGACCATGGCACTGGCCTTCTGTCTGTTATTTTCCGCCTGTGGCAAGGAAAAAGACGGCGGGCTGCCGGAAAATGCGGGAGGGGGGAATACGGAAAACGCAGAAAATACCGGGAGTGCCGGAAATACGGAGGATACCGAAACAACCGTTGGGCAGGGCGGGAACCAGCCGGATGCTAACGGCGTAGGGCAGACGGTTTCTTTCCAACCGGACCAGGCGGTCCTGCAATGTGACGCAAAAGCATTTGTCCTGCTTTGTGCGGGGGAGGATGGGACGTTCTACACGTTTGACCGGAAGGAGAAAAAGTTTTTTGGGTACGGTGCGGACGGGAAAGGGAAGGAAGAGTACCCGATACAGGAAAAGGATCTCTACGCGGCCTCCTACCGCGACGGAACAATTTATTATATCAGCGGGAACGAACTTTACGCATTGGAGCTGGGGACAGGCATATCCAAGATGCTTTATACCTTTGACGGGGATATGTTCATGTTCGGGCGGATGGTGGCTTTGGAAGATTCGGTTTTTGTCATCCGGAAAGGATTGTACAAAGACGAATGGGCGGATCTATATTACGCGGAGGAATACGGCTACACTTACGAGGGTGAGGAATTGTTCTGTTTCCATCCATCGACCGGGGAGATGGAGGGGATTGATATCCAAAACATCAAGCGGATTGCCAGGAAGAATGACCGGGAATTGTTGGTTTATGCTTATGATGACGAGGGCGGTTTTTATTTTTCCGTCTACCATACCGATAAAACGATGGGGGAAGCGCGGTATCCGGGCATAAATTTTGGGCAGGTGAACGATATTGCGTATGATGAGGGCTTGGGCAAAGTGGTCTGCGAGGATTTTAGCGGGGTGTTTTTAACCGACATGGACGATTTTTCCGGCAAGGCCTACGCTTATGAGAGTACGCCGGTCGGCTACCAGATTTTTTCCTGCGCGGATGGTTTTACATACGAGATGTTTGACAAAAATGGGAAGGATGTTTTGATCCGGCTGGAAAACCGGCGGCTGGTGCGGGATGTGCCTTCCCTAAAAGGATATACGTTAAGCCGGTATTTTGAGCCGAAACGGCATGGCTACCCGCTGAACTGCGAGGAGATTGCGGAGGACCAGATCGCGCTGGTGCTGATGGCAAACGATACGGATTACGATTTTTTGGTATTGGATTCCTCGTTCCAGATTGCCCGGAATGTCCGCAGTCTTGGCGCGTACTACCCGCTCAATTCCTTAAGTGGCTTGGACGCGTTTTTCGCGGAGTGCCACGCATATGTGCGGGAGGGGGCAACGGCGGAAAATGGGGATGTCTGGATGCTGCCGCTGGAGGTGGAATGCCCGGTCTTGTTTTACAATGAGGACATGCTGGAACGATATAACATTGCGCTTTCTGAGCTTTCCGATTACACGCAGTTGATTGACCGGACCATAAAACTGCCGGACGATGGCTCGGTTCTGTATGATATCCCATACCTTCTGATGATGTTGGATGTGGAAAATCAATACTTGGAAAATTTTGCTATAAAGGGTGGAAAGGCGGATTTCCATCAGGAAATCTTCCGGACGTATCTGGAGAACCGGAGGCTTCTTGAAAGGCGGGCAATTAACAATCTTTCCACGTTATCAAGCAGGAAGAAATATCCGTATGTTATGTTGCAGGATGAATATTTTAAAAATATGCTTTATGCCATGGAGCGAAGCCCGGTGGGAGAGCGTGGGGCGTGGCTGCGCTACGTCCGCTATGA
>CAYMGZ010000440.1:0-2859 GCA_964390095.1 uncultured Lachnospiraceae bacterium
GATTTACCCTTTTCCAATTTCTTCTTGATTAGCTCAAGGAGCTTTTGTCTCTCCCCTTGGGAAATCCCTTGGGAAATCCCCTGCGAGATCCACATCCGTTCCTTTTCTTTCAAATGCTCCTCCAAAATCTCTTCCAACGCTTCACACATATTGCCCACCTCAAACCTTTCCTTGTTCGCACGAACAACCACATTCATCACTGCCTCGTATAATTTTTCCTCCTGATGTCCTTTATATGCGCACAGCAGGGATTCTCGCCCCATCACTTTTTAAGTCGTTTGTCAGGCTTTTCAGCCACAGGTTCTTCTTTGCCGTCAGCTCCCTTGTGACAATCAGCTGTATCCTAAATGATGTGTCCGGGATGTCATAAATGCCATCTTCACGCCGTACCACCCCCCGCCCCTGCCCCACAAGGTAGCGCAGCAGCTTCCTTGGATGGCGGCGGCACACAAAGGAGAGCGTGACCTCCCCCGCCTTGACCCCATCCCTGCGTTTCGCCTCCGCCTTGTAAATGCAGGCATACCCGTACACCTTGTAAAAATCATCAATACCCAGCGATTTCTCCGGGCTTTTGTATTCCACGATGTTATAGGTGCGGAAAATCTGTCCGATGTTTTTGCGGATCCGCCGCCCATGCACCTTTTTGATGATGAGCACATCAATCTGCAATGGTTTTGCGCCGAGCAGGTGCTCCTCCTCAAATTCCAGATATGGCGCATCCTCCTCCAACTCAATCTGCAGCCCTGCAAAAAAGGCAGGATGCCACTGTAATAGTTCCTCTTTCATGTAACCTCCTTCTGTTTTTTTGCTATCAGGAGCTTACCGCCTTCGGGAAACTCCTGCCCTACCAGATATTGAAAGCATGAATTCCCAAAAGAAACAGGCAGGAAACAGAAAAAATCCCCCAGCCTTTGGGGGCTGCCTGCAAAGATTTTATACCGGAACGCGGAGAGTAAAAATCCCCATGTCTGAAAAAAAGAATGTATGCTTCATCCCTAGGTTAACATCTTTTCCCGGAAAATGCAAGTGAAAAATCAAAAAATATGAGTGGAAAACAGCAGATAAAAGTGATATAATAGTTGATGGCTTAGAGCCTTTACCAACCAAGGACATTTTAGAGGAAACCGCAGCGGCTTTCCGAAGACCTTGCCCAGACCAAATACAACGCTTTGATCCACCGTGTAAAAACCATGACAAAAGCTGCAAAAATCGATGGAACGTGTTGTAAATGATTTTTGGGAGCGGACATATTACGGATCAGCTTGGTGTGCCCTGATGAAAACGGGAATGGAGGCTATTTTATGAATGTAATGTTTAAGGAAATCCGCCACGGGGAGATTGAAAAAATCCGTATGCGGATTGAAAAAAATCCCGCTGTTGTTAACGAGATTTACACAGGAACGAAACCAAAGAAGGATATCGGGCAGTCACCGCTTCAGGTGGCAATCAAGTGCGGGCAGTTTGAAGTCATTGACCTGCTTCTTGACCACGGCGCAGACCCTGATTTTATGGAAAACCGCGCCGACCAGCCCGCCGATACCAATGATTATTATTTTATGCCCATGTCGGTGCTGCACGATGCAATCATGGGCGTATTTGGCAGCCTGCCCTATGGCGAGTACGAACGCTCGGAAAATTATGTTAAACGGATCGCAAAGTTACTTGCGCTTGGTGCAAATCCCAATAAGGAATCGTTCCCGCACCCGCGCACGAACAGGACAACACTGCCGCTTGAGACGCTTGCCGCACAGGCGGATGAGGTTTTGCACCGCTATCAGGCCCGTGACAGTGAACGGGTAACAAAAAAATACGATGCGGCAAAAAAGCATTTGTTTGAAATCTTAGATTTGCTGAAAAAATACGGCGTGGATTTTGAACTTTGGCTTGACCGCGAGCTTTACAGCGGAAATACGAACCGGTGGACTTATCTGGATGATTTTATCCCAACAAAAGATAAACCATATGAGTACGAATTCCGTGGCAGAACAATCAAAGGCGTTACCAAGGGCGACATTGACTGGCACAAAGAAATCCGCGCGGCATTCCAGGAATATTTTGGGGTAAAATAAACCGGGAGGCTGGATCATTTTTCCGAAAGGATGCAATATGTTTCAAAAAAAGGAAGTAGAGAGGATACTGGATCAGGCAAAACGCATGGATCCAGCATTTGAAATGTTTGGCGTTTCCAGACATAAATATAAACTAAACCCACCCGTCGGCTTGGCATTTGTCCGTGAAATGGAGCAGCGATATCATTTCCGGCTTCCGGAAGATTACGTCCAGTTTATCACGGAGGTTGGGGACGGAGGGGCAGGCCCGGATTATGGGATCATTCCGTTTGGGAATTTTTTACAGAAAGCAGAAAGCCCGGGAGCTGAAAAATTCCGGGAAGCATACCGGTGCAGTCTGGCAAAAGCATTCCTGCTTCGCCCAATGGAACCGGATGAATTGGAATATTTTGCTTTTGCCGAGGACGCGTATCAAAAAAATCCCGAAAAATATTTTGTGGAAATCGGGGCGCAGGAAGAAAATTCTTTGTGTGATACAGACGGTTATTTTGCCATTGGAACCCACGGGTGCCAGTGGAACTTCGGGCTGGCTATATCCGGTGAATGGCGCGGTCAGGTATTTGATACGGACAATGAGGGCGGTTATCGGTTTGTGGCCGGAAGTTTCCATGAATTTTACCAGAACTGGCTTGACGGTCTTTCGGATACGGAACAATTCCAGAAAAAATTGGATAAATGGAGAAGGGTACGAAACCGATGATACCACAAACATCGCAATGATGTATTTCCAAAAAACATGATATTTATAAACTCAAAAATAATTTTATGGCAAAGGGGGAACATCCAAATG
>CAYMGZ010000441.1:0-2854 GCA_964390095.1 uncultured Lachnospiraceae bacterium
GCATGCATTGGTTCAACCCTGCCGTGTGGGTTATGTATTTTCTGGCAAACCGCGATATGGAACTGTACTGTGACGAGACGGTGGTGCGCATGGGAGGACAAGGCGCAAGGGAAAAATACGCGCTTGCCCTGCTGCGCATGGAAGAATGGAAGAAGCAGCCGTTTTCCATGTACAGCCATTTTAGCGGGAACGCGTTAAAAGAAAGGATCGTAGCGATTATGAAAATAAGGAAGAAATCAGTTTTGGGGGTTGTGTTTGCTGTGGGGCTGGTCGCAGGCACGACAATGCTGTTTGCTACCTCGGCGTTTGCGGGGGATGCAAAAAAAGAAGAAGGGTCAAAAGGTGGTTCGGGAACGGTCATGATTTCTGCAACCCCAACCCCGGCTCCGGGCGAGGAAGTTCCGCCGGAAAGAATCGGAGGGGAAACGCCAGAAAACGACACTGGCTCCTTTGACCAGAAGTGGGACGAAGCCTGGGATAAGATGGTGAACGGGGAAGCTTCCATGGTTTTTGTGGACGAAAACGGGAATCCGGATGAAAGCGGGGAACACCAATATGTCAAGATCGTCGATCAGGACGGGAATGTGCTGTTATTTGCAAGGTATACCTCTATGGGAGACGGGATTGCTGAAATTGGGGAGGTACCGGCGGACCATAATGCGGAGGAAGACCATTTTGTAGACAAACCGGATGGTGCAGGCAAAAGCGATGAAAACCACCCGAAGACGCAGGAGAAAGAAACTGTAACGGAGAACGGGCAGTAGAAGGAAGAATAATATAAAAAGAGGGGCTGTTGCAAAGAATGAATCAAGGTTTTGCAGCAGCCCTTCTTTTTGTGCGCGGGTATCCCAAGCTGAAAAAGAACCTGTCAGGGCGCGGGGCGGCGTGGCGTGGATTATGCACGTACATTGCCAAATCCCTTTTGTGCCGTTATCTGGCAAAAAGCATCTGCCCCGCCTCCGTGGAACGCTTTTTCTGGCTCCGGGAGGAAACCGCACCGGTCGATCCCCGCTCAATGAACTTGGCACGCAGCAGCATTTTGCTCACGGACACATTGTGGATCAGCCCGTCAAGAAGCAGGAAGGCACTTTTCCCAAGGTCCGTCCGGTCCTGGCGCACGGTTGTGAGCGGCGGGGTGAGCTGTGCGGCGAGCGGGAGGTCATCAAAACCAATCACGCTGACATCATCCGGAACACGCAGCCCCTGTTTTGTAACCTCGGCAATCACACCGGAGGCAATCAGGTCGCTCGCGCACAAAATCGCCGTTGCACCATGTTCTAAAAAGCCCGGCACATGGTATTTTGCGCAATCCGGCACATAATAACCATATTCAATCAGGTTTTCATCCGGCACAAGCCCATGGTCTTCCATGCTCTGGATAAAAGCCTGGTAGCGCTCATCGGAGACCATGGAGTTTTTGGAACCGTTCAGGAATGCGATTTTTCGGTGCCCAAGGGAATAAAGATGTTCCACCGCGATGGAAATACCTTCTGCCGAGTCGGTGCCCACATAGCCGACATGCGGGTTTACCGGAATATAATTGTCAAGGAGGACGGTGGGGACGGTTGTTTTATTTAATTGCTTCACCCAGTCGTCATGCAGGGAGAAACCAAGCAGGAACGCGCCGGAAAAGCCGTTTTTAAGCATGTAGGTATCAAATTTCTCGGCGGTCTGCATATTTAGGTCGGACGGGATCACGGAAACTTCCCAATGCCTGCGGGCAGCGGAAAGTTTAAAGCCCATAATGATCTCGTATCCAAACTGGTCAATGTTTTCATAGTCCATGTTCTCGATCAGGATACAGACTTTCCGGGTTGACTTTGCCTTTAGTTTTTTTGATGCGTACCCCATTTCGACGGCGGTATCAAGCACGAGCTGCCGCATATCGTCGCTGATATCGCTGGCTCCGTTCAGCCCCTTGGAAACAGTGCTGACGGCGATACCGAGGCGGTTGGCGATATCTTTAATCGTAGCCATGTTATTGTAACCTCACATTCTGATGGAATTGGCGGCTTCTGCCACCGGGAATGGTTATATTCTACTCTTTTTCATAAGTATAAACCGAAAAGTATGGTTTTTCAATGATAATTACGAAAAATTCCCGAAAAATTGTGATTTTGTGCAAAATTACTGAAAATATCCATGTTTATTTCGGTAATTTTCGGTAAAGAAGGTCTGAAAGCCAAAAGGGGGAGTGAATGGTCGTGCTGCTGATAAAAGCAGGGCATTGGCAACATAAAATCCGGCAAAAAATCGCAGGAAAATACTGCAAAATGTGAAATTGAACAAAAAAACATGAATAAAGCGGAGCAAAACAAAGAAAAATAACCAAAAATCTTTAAAAACGCTATTGACAAACTGTCGTTATTATGATATTCTTTAGTCAAGATTTCGAAACTTATCGAAAATTTAGGAGACGGCAAAGTAAAATCCGGACAACAGCCAATATTGTAACCGGAGCGGCGGGGAGGTATCTGTATGGGTGTGACAAAAGCGAATTTGGAGCGGGGGGCAGGTATTTTGATGCCGGTCAGCGCGCTTCCCGGTCCGTATGGGATCGGAACACTTGGGAAGAGTGCATATGAGTTTGCTGATTTTGCGGCGGAGAGTGGGTACCGTTACTGGCAGGTGCTCCCGGTTGGACCGACGAGTTTCGGGGATAGTCCATACCAGTCATTTTCGGCATTCGCGGGGAATCCTTATTTTATTGATCTGGAGTACCTGGTCGGGGAAGGCCTTCTATTAAAGGAGGAGGTGGACGCGCTTGATTTTGGCAGTGATGAGACGGATATCGATTATGCCGCCGTGTTCCACAACCGTTTCAGCGTGCTGCGGATAGCATTTGCGAGGAGCG
>CAYMGZ010000442.1:0-2841 GCA_964390095.1 uncultured Lachnospiraceae bacterium
GTCGGTTCTTCCTTGTTTACAATGATGTTCCGGTGATGTTCGCCGGGGTTACAGATGATAATATCCCCCGCCGTCACATCGTATGTCTCACCTTCCACATAATACCCTCCCTTGCCGGAGAGGATAATCGTCAGTTCCGTGAAATCCCTATGGCAGTGGTATTTGTCCTCCACGGTCATCTTCAGTTTACTGGCAAACAGAATTGTCGGATTAAAGTCGTTATAAGTCAGGTCATATTGCAAATCGCACATAATATCCACCATTTCCGGCAGCCACTGGCTGCAAACTTGTCCATCCCCATCCCGCACCTTTTGCGGCAGCCCTCATATTTTTTGGTTTCCGCCGTTTTGGCATAGAGCGGATGCTGGTATTTCCCGATGCAATTATACCATGTCCTGCCTCCCGTCGGACGGCGAACCGGCACCGGTATAATGCCTTGCGGACATTATACCACAGTTTTCCGCCACATGAAAGTATGTTTTCCACTTTTCCTGCTTTTTTTGCGGAACCAGAACCCGCCCACTTTTCCTTTATGGTGTGTCTGAAAACTGCTTTCTGCCAGAAACGGACTGCCCTTTCTGCCAATGGCAGGAACGCGTTTCCAGACACGCGCCAGGTCAAAATTCAAGCACCTTGGCCTCCAATGGCATCTGCGGGTTGCTGCTCCCCAAAATACAGATTGTATAGCCAACCCCCGGGGCAACCTTCCATGAGACCTTCACAGCCCCCGCCTCCCCGGATGCCTCCCCCGCCTCCGACTTTAGGAAACAAAAATCATAGATCCCGGGAAGTGCCGGGAGGAAGGAAGTCACCCTGCCCTGTGTCAGGTATGGGAATACCCGCTCCCTTTCCGGCAACATGACATCAAACGGTCCTTCCCCATAACTGAAATTTGCCGCGCGCAGACATCCACGGTCTCTCCGCTCCCCGCAAAGGCATTCTTCCATCGGGATTAGCAAGAGGCACCCCATCGTGTTGCATAACACAAGTGTCATCTGCCGGCCCGCGTAAAACGGCATTGTCTCCGTGACCAGTTCCTCCCCGGTCTCCTCCGAGACCACGCTGACACTGCGGAAACCCGCACTCACCCTCCCGTAAGGGCAAACCTGCCCATAGGAGAGCCCCGATGCCATTTCACGGTTTCCCACAAACACCTTTACTTTCCCTGCAAAACATGCGGTGTGGAAAATCCTCACCCGCATACACATCATTCCCCGTTCCTGCAATCTCCCGGAACCTGCCACATTTCCCCCATTCCGTGCAGTCAGCACTAAATTTCACTTTCCTGACTATTCTATGCGGCTGTCTTCCGAAAAATGCGCGGGCAAAAACCCGTTCCTGTCCCGTTGTCCTGTTTCGTCATTTATGCAGCAGGAACAACCCGGATCAGATAGGAGGTTTTTCCCGGTGCGTCAGACTCAAACACAACCTCCCCGAGGGAGCGGAGCAATTCTTCATTCACTTCCCCCAAAAGCGCCCGCTCCTCCGAAATGGAATTATAAACTCCCTGGACCGTGCTATCGTCAAGGCTTTTCCTTTCGCTCGCGCCAATATAAATATACTCAATCCCATATTTATTAACCAGCTCGCGCACGCGCGCCTCATCCGACGAATAATAAATTTCAATGACATCCTTGCGCCGCTCGTCCACCACGGCCGGGAAACCGCCGGATGCCTCGCTGCGCCACAGCCACTCGTGCGTCTGCCAGCCCATCACGGTCGGCAGGCCCGTCATCGCGGAAATGCGCTCGTAGAAGGAATAACTAGGTCCCCATGCCTCAAGGACAACCGGCGTACCGGAAATGTTTTCCTTCATCCACGCAACCGCCTGTGCATCCTGCTGTGATTCTTTCTGCATAAATGCGGTCGCGTCAAGCCCCTGGTAGCGGCCCGCATCCCGGACGTTGCCAAACCACCCGTCCACGGCATTCCCAAAATATCCCAGTGTCGTCAGGAAGCACAGACCTAAGACCACGCCCGCCACGCGCTGGAAATAAGTCCTTGCAAAGGCAATCAACCTCATTAAGATGAACGCCATGCACAGCGCAAGCATGATGTAGGCCTGGAAGGTCAGTTTAAACATCGTGTTGGAGCGCTTGTAGTCACCCTCATAAATATCCTTCACATAGACAAGTTCCGGGATCAGGATCAACCCGATGGCACACAGCCCGATTGTGACAATGAACAAGTCCGCAATGTTCAAATTCTCGATAAACTGGAAAAGCTTGTTTTTCTCGGGGATAAATTCCACCAACGTCGCCTTCTCATGCTCCGTCAGGCGCTCCTTGTCCTCATCGCGAAGCGCAGGCGGGATCTTTTGCCCCTTCTCGTCGTACCTAAAGCCCGTGAGCACGCCAAGGCGCGTCAGCACCGAATAGCGGTCGCAGATAAAAAGGATGACCAAAAGCACCGGCAGCCCCCACAGTACAATCAGCTGGTGCACCGGCGTGCGGTAGTAGTTGAGCCGTATCGTTGTGGAAATTTGGTCAAAGTTTAAGGTGAACGGCAACGCCACAATCTTTGCCACTACCAGCACGATGACCGCCTGCAACGCCGTCAGTTTCACCGTGTCAAAGGAAAACTGGTAGATGACCGCGTTGGAAAAGAGGATAATGGCCCCTGCCACGACAAAGTAAATCGGGAAATCCCAAAAATTGGTCATGTGGAACATCCCGATGAAAAAGCCAAGCAAAAGGATCATCGGGTGCAGTGCCTCGCACCAGATGGAAGCCTTCCCGACCGTCGTTCCCATGCGCAGTGTATCCATGCGTTCCTTGCGGTACTGCAGCCACCCAAACAGCATCGCGAGCACCGTTAATACAAACATAATGTTGATCACAT
>CAYMGZ010000443.1:0-2827 GCA_964390095.1 uncultured Lachnospiraceae bacterium
CTATGATTTTGAGCTGGAAAAAACGGTGGATGAGCGCGTGCTTTTAAAGAAATTAAAACCGGCGATGGAGGCGGGGAAGGCGGCAAAGGTCTCTGTGAAGCTGACGAATATTGACCGCACGTTCGGCACGATCACGGGCTCGGAGATCACGAGGAGATTTGATGATACACTGGCGGAGGATACGTATGTGGTCGAGTGTGAGGGTGCGGGCGGACAGAGTTTCGGCGCGTTTATCCCAAAGGGCATGACCATATATCTTTCCGGCGACAGCAACGATTATTTCGGCAAGGGGCTTTCGGGCGGCAAGCTGATTGTCTGCCCGCCAAAGGGCGCTGCGTTCCCTGCGCAGGAGAATGTGATCATCGGCAATGTGGCGCTGTATGGCGCGACAAGCGGCAAGGCGTTTATCGCGGGGCTTGCGGGCGAGCGCTTCTGTGTGCGCAATTCCGGCGCGACGGCGGTGGTTGAGGGCGTTGGCGACCACGGCTGTGAGTATATGACGGGCGGGCGCGTTGTTATTTTAGGGGATGTCGGGAAGAATTTCGCGGCGGGCATGAGCGGCGGCATTGCCTATGTGCTGGATGCGGATTCGAGTTTGTATAAGAAGATCAATAAGACCCTGGTTTCGTTTGAGGCCGTGACGGAGAAATATGATGTGATGGAATTAAAGGATATGATCGCAGAACATGCCGCGTGTACGGGGTCGGAGCGCGCTAAGGAGATTTTGGAGAATTTTATGGAATATCTTCCGAAGTTTAAGAAGATTATCCCGCATGATTACCGCAGGATGCTGATGACGATCTACCAGATGGAGGAGAAGGGATTGAGCAATGAGCAGGCGCAGATCGAGGCGTTTTATGTGAACAGCGTGAAAAAGGAACGGGCTTAGGGGCTTGTGGAAGGATTTTGGTGGTGGGCCCGTTCCTTTCACAGATTTGAAAATGAACCGTTTGGAGGTTCATTTTCAAATCTGTTAGGCGGATGCAATGGCTGCTCCGCGCGGGGGGTGGTTATGTGTATGGGGTTTGAGGGGGATGCGCACTCGCACGAAGCTGTAGATGCCGCAGGGCGGCCGTGCTCGGCGCAGCCTGCGATAATGAATCGCCAACGATATAGTCAAGAAAGGGGAGGATTACTGTGGGTAAACCGACAGGGTTTTTGGAATATGAGAGGAAAGAGAGTGCGGTGGTTGCACCGAAGGAGCGTATCAAAAATTTTGATGAGTTCCATGTGCAGCTTCCAGCAGAGCAGAGGAGGGAGCAGGCGGCGCGGTGCATGGACTGCGGGGTGCCGTTCTGCCAGTCGGGTATGACAATCGGGGGGATGACTTCGGGCTGCCCGCTCAACAATCTGGTGCCGGAGTGGAATGATTTGCTTTATAACGGGAATATGCACCATGCGTTAAACCGCCTGTTAAAGACAAATAATTTCCCGGAATTTACGGGGAGGGTCTGCCCGGCGCTCTGCGAGGCGGCCTGTACCTGTAATCTGGGCGGCGCGCCGGTTGCCGTGAAGGAGAATGAGCGCTGGATCATCGAGTATGGCTACGCGGAAGGTTATATTACCGCGAACCCGCCGAAGGTGCGCACAGGAAAGCGTGTGGCCATCGTTGGTTCGGGACCAAGCGGCCTTGCGGCGGCGGACCAGTTAAATAAGCGCGGGCACAGTGTGACGGTTTTTGAGCGGGATGACCGTGTGGGCGGGCTTTTGATGTACGGGATCCCGAACATGAAGCTGGAAAAACAGGTTGTGGAACGCAGGGTGGAATTGATGCGCAAAGAGGGGGTCGAGTTCCGGACGGGCGTGGAGGTGGGGAAGGACGCGAAGGCGGCAAAAAAATTGCTCGCGGACTACGACGCGGTGATCCTTGCCTGCGGTGCGGCAAACCCGCGCGATATCAAGGCATCCGGGCGCGATGCGCAGGGGATTTATTTTGCGGTGGATTATTTGAAATCCGTGACAAAAAGTCTGCTGGATTCGAATTTTGCGGATAAAAAATATATCAATGCGAAGGGGAAGAATGTGCTGATCATCGGCGGCGGGGATACGGGCAATGACTGCGTCGGCACGGCAATCCGGCAGGGCGCGAAATCCGTGGTACAGCTTGAGATGATGCAAAAGCCGCCGCAGTGCCGCGCGGAAAATAACCCGTGGCCGGAGTGGCCGAAGGTATTAAAAACGGATTACGGCCAGGACGAGGCGATTGCCGTTTTCGGGCAGGATCCGCGCGTTTACCAGACAACGGTGAAGGAGTTTGTGAAGGATAAGGACGGAAAACTTTGCAAGGTGAAGGCCGTGAAGCTTGCGCCGAAGAAGGATGCGGCGACCGGGCGCACGCTGATGGAGGAGGTCGCGGGCAGCGAGTACGAGATCGCGGCGGAACTGGTGCTGATTGCGGCGGGCTTCCTCGGCGCGCAGAAGTTTGTGGCGGACGCGTTTGGCGTGGAATTGAATGGGCGCACGAATGTGAAGACGGAAGCGGAGGAATATGCGACTAATGTGCCCAAAGTGTTCGCGGCGGGGGATATGCGGCGCGGTCAGTCGCTCGTGGTCTGGGCGATCCGGGAGGGGAGGCTTGCGGCAAGGGAAGTGGATGAGTTTTTGATGGGGTATACGAATTTGTAAGGAAATAAGATGGAGAAAAGTAATAAGGTATAAAGCTATGGCGCAGCTTTTGCAGGGAGGAAGGGTGTCAGGCAGATGCTGCTGATTATGTAGAGAGGGTTGCACTTGTGCCGTGAAGGGGAGACAATTGTCTCCCCTTATATATTTCACAGGAAGCCATTGCGTAAGTTCCATATAGGCCGTGTTGAAAGAAGGGGGGCAT
>CAYMGZ010000444.1:0-2825 GCA_964390095.1 uncultured Lachnospiraceae bacterium
AAATATTAGTACCGTATACAACGGTTCTCTTAACCGGGATCTCAAATTCGTACCAGTCATCTGCGAATTTCACAGCGTAACGAACCCTCTCGATGTAGAGATTCTGTCCGTTTGTGCCGGTCAGGGTATAATCGCCATCCTTTGTGCGGTCGCCCCATGTGATAAGATGAACTCCGTCATTTGTATAGCCATAGTAAATATCACCAGTAATGTTATCCCAGCTGTTCGGGTAAGTTACTTTGATAGCATCCCTGATTGCAGACAGAACCGTAGCAGCATCCGTCGTGGATTTCACCCATGTCATGGAAGGTCTCGTCTGGTCATCCGTCAGGTTCAAGAGTACACTGTTCAACGGCTTCCAAGCTTGGTTGCCATACTGGTCTATAGCATATAATGCAACTACATAGCTTCCGGTATCGAGCTTTTCAATGACACTCCGAGGTGTAGCCTCCAATTCAACAGCACCACCCGAAACAATAGCAAGCCGTTTCTGTGTTGTGATAACCGGTTTGAAAGTGATTGCCTTGCCAGATACAACTTTGTTCTCCGCTGCAACGTCAATGCTTCCGTACTTAATAGTAACTCCATAATTCCCCGCGTTTCCATCGAGAACCAGTTTCTCAACTTTGTAGCCATCCTTGTCGTAGCCGTATGCGGAAATGGTCACGTTCTTGTCCGTTACGTTGTTTACAAGTACACCATTCTGCCTCTTTTCTTCAATCTTCATATTGACAGAAGACTTGTCAAGGGAAAGACGGAAGCTGGTGGAAGTGGAACGTGTGGTATCCTTCAAGGAGAAGCTTACCGGGTACTGTTTTACAATTTCCCTGGTACCATCCTGCGGAACATAGGTAGCCACACATTTTAAGCGGACATTGACTGTGTTCTCCGGCAGGCGGACACCGTCCACAACTTCCAGCTGGAACTGAGGATAGCCATCCCATGTATTGCTAACCCGTTCCGCATAACCATTGTTCTTGAAATATGGCCTTAAGCTCTCCTCGCTGACACTTACTTCATAGCGCATGAAGCCGTTATTAAAGTTTGTACCCAGCTGATCCTTCGGGTACAGCGCAACCGTAATGGCCTCATTTACGTCCGGGTTGCTTGTACTATAGCTCATCTTGGTAAGGCTGCCGTTTGCGGAGAAGGTCGCGAAAGTTCTCTTAGCAACAATCTGGACAGGGCAGGTGCCAACATATACACCCTTGTAATAAACATGGATACCAACTGTACCGTTTGTCGCGGTCTTTGGCGGATAAAGCTCACCACTCTCCTTGTTTACTGCAAGTTTGTCATCGTTGGAGGATACGAAAGTGAAGTAGTCTTCTGCACTATACTTTTCGCTGTACAAGTCTGCTGCATTCTTTCCAACCTCCGTGATATTTGCCTTGACTAACAGATAGAAACCATTGTCCTCAGATGCGAATGTCTTGTTGTTCCAGTTTGCATCCCAAGTTGCCTTCTTGCCGTCAACGATACACCAGTCAACGAAATTGTTTACATACAGGTTGCTGTCGTTCGGCGAGATTGTGCCGACCGCCGTGATGACCTTGGCCTGGCTGCCTGCCGCTACATTTGCCCAATCCTCAAAGGTTCCCTTTAAGGTTACTTTGTAATTACGGTCCGTGGTATAGAACCAAACTCTCCTTGCAATCGGGTCAAACTGATATTCGTTGTGGATGAGGGCTGTGTTGGTATCCTCGATCACAAGGCTGTTCTGCCAGTTCAGGTACCTGCGGCAGCTGCCATCGTTGTTGCCGATCATGACACCTTCCGCTGTGTAGAGGTTTGCCCAAATGCCTTGGACACTATAATCCTCCGCTGTCTCAACAGGATAACCGCCCAGCAGGAGACCATTTGCAATGTACTCCGGTGTCTGTAAGGTTACTTCCTGCCCTTTATAGCAGATTACATATGTGGATTTCTCATCCATCTCGTTGAACATGGTAACTTCAACCGATGGGGTAACGCCTTCCGCGCCATCCTTATATGCAAGGCCACTGATGTAAACCGCACGCCTTTCATTGTTGGAATCGGTAAGGACTTTGTATACCTTGATGATGTTATCCGCCTCGGATACCGCCGCGTTTGCGTCAGTGAGGGATTTCTTCGTCTCGGTAAGTGCTGCCTTTGCCTCCTCTGGGTTCGGGAACGTCAGGATAAAAGCGTTGTAAGCAGACTGCTTCGCAACAATATCCTTCGCAACAACCTTGACCGTGTACTCCTTCACCTCGGTCGTCGCCGGGTATTCGCCCGTCGTTGCATCCCTGCCCTCGGACTGTACCGCCCATACCTTGAGGGTGGCGGTCCCTTCCTTGACTGCGGTGATCTTGCCCTTGGTCTTGCCTACGGTAAAGATCTCCGGGTTGGAGGACTCAAAACGTACACCGTCCGTAATGACATCCCTGCCGCTTGTAACGGTATTGCCCTTCCCGTCCTTGCGGACTGCAACCAGCTGGTATTCCTCGCCGACCGCGATGCCTTCCTCCGTCACCTTCTTGGTGCTCGCGCTGCTTAAGCCGGCTTTCGTCGCGTTCTGCTTTACGGTTACCTTGCACTCCTTGGTCACAGTAGCCACGCCGTCGCCTGTAAAAGTCGCGGTAACGGTGGTCGTACCAACCTTGACTGCCGTCACCTTGCCCTTGCTGCTTACCGTAGCCACAGCCGTGTCAGCGGACTCGAAAGAAACTTTGTCATAGCCACTTTCCTTCCATCCCCAGACACTCGCGTAGCGCTCACTCTGGAAGTTGCCTGTGATGTCGCTGCCATTGCCGTTGCCGCTGTCAAGGTAGAGCAGCAAACTCTTGTACATCTGCGGGCCG
>CAYMGZ010000445.1:0-1715 GCA_964390095.1 uncultured Lachnospiraceae bacterium
AGGATGGATATGAAAAAAAATTTTGGAATTTTTGTGATGTTTTGTATGACGGCATTTTGTATGTTTTCTGCGGCATGCGGGGAGGGGAGTGTTGAGGGGAATACACAGCCGACGCAGGAAGCAGGGGATACGGCGGGGAATGCGCAGCCGACACAGGCAGCGGGGGATGAGGCAGGGGATGCACGGCCGACGCAGGCGGCAGGAAATGGGGCGGGGAATATATCTCCGACACAGCCGGTAGAAAACACGGAATCCCCTGCAACATCGCAGGAGAAAACGGTTGAACTTGATGAAAACACCGTGAAACTCCTTGGCAGGACGCAGAAATTGCTTGACAAGAACTTGCTTTGCGCATATTCCGGCTCCGGTGTGGAATTTGATTTTACAGGCAGGCATCTGGAAGTGGAATTGCTAGGGGATAGTTCCGCGCGTGAAGGAAATGAGGAAAACTGCGCGCGCGTGGCAATATATCTCGATGATGTCCGCGTGGAGGATATGGTACTTACAAAAAAGTTAAATTCTG
The DNA here is from genome assembly GCA_964390095.1 of uncultured Lachnospiraceae bacterium. Taxonomy (GTDB): domain Bacteria; phylum Bacillota; class Clostridia; order Lachnospirales; family Lachnospiraceae; genus RGIG4057. The sequence goes on from CAYMGZ010000445.1 coordinate 524, forward strand.
TCACACTTGTGGATGAAGAGGAAATGACGCAGGTGCGGGTGCGTATTGTCAAGCTTTCCGAGACGGCACAGTCTGTTTTCGCAATCCGCCCGATCCGGCTTTTGGGGGAGGAAAGTATTGTGCCAACGCCGGGGAAGGCGCATACAATTGAATTTATCGGTGATTCCATCACTTGTGGCTACGGTGTGGATGATGAGGTAGCCTCCCATCATTTTTCCACGACAACGGAGGATGCGACAAAGGCTTATGCCTATAAGACGGCGCAGCTTTTGGACGCGGATTACAGCCTTGTTTCTATCAGCGGCTACGGCATTGTTTCTGGCTACACGGATGACCCGTCAAAAAAATCGGATGGGCAGGTGATGGGGGAATATTATGAAAAGCTTGGGAATTCATATTCCGGCTATAACAATACCATTTTCCCGCAATTAATTGGCTGGGATTTTTCGCGGTTTGTGCCGGAGGTTGTTGTGATTAACCTTGGGACAAACGATGCGAGCTACTGCGGGCAGGATGAGGGAAAACGGCAGGAATATGTGGATGGCTATGTTGCTTTTTTGGGGAAGGTGCGCGAAAATAACCCGGATGCGGTGATTGTGTGCACCCTTGGGCTGATGGGGCAGGATCTATGTGAGGCAATGGACCGCGCAGTGGCAAAATACTCGGAGGAGAGCGGGGATACAAAAGTACATTCCGTCTGGCTTCCGGTGCAGGATACTTCGCTTGGAATTGCGGCGGATTGGCATCCGACGGAGGCAAACCACGAAAAGGCGGCAGAAAAGCTTTCCGCCGCAATCAGGGAGTTGATGGGCTGGGAGGAAGCAGGGAATTGACGGAACCATAGGTTGTTAAGAAAGTACGGAAAAGGGGAAATTAGGAAATTGAAATCCCAGAAATTTGGAAACTTAAAAAACCGGATTGACAAAACCAGCATTCTATACTATGATAAAGCTACTGAAATAATTGAGAAAAGCGTGGACGAAGACAGTAAGCGCCGAGGAAAGCATACAGCGAGCCGGGAGGGTGTGAGCCGGCAGTAAGTATCCGGCGTGGAAGATCACTTCTGAGCTGTGCGGCCGAAATTGCAGTAAGCCGTGCCGGTATCCGCCGTTATACGGATAATGTATAAAAGCAAGGGTATGTCCCCGCGGCAGCGTACATGAAAAATAGGTGGTAAAAACGAGGCATGCCC
>CAYMGZ010000445.1:1725-2824 GCA_964390095.1 uncultured Lachnospiraceae bacterium
AAGGGTTTTTCTTTTTTATTGCCTAGGTCATTGGTGCCGGAAGGGGATATGCGGAACTTTAAAACAGCATATCCCCGGACGGTGCCAGCAAACAATTTCCGGAAGCCTGCGGACGGGAATTGTTTGCCTAGGTCATTGGTGCCGGAAGGGGATATGCGGAACTTTAAATAAGAAAGGAGAAAACGGATGGAACTTTGGGACGTATATGACCATTGTTTTCAGAAAACAGGCAGGATACATGAGCGCGGAAATCCATTGCCGCACGGGGAGTACCATCTGGTTGTTGCGGTTTACCCGGTAAATTCCCAGGGGCAGGTGCTGATCCAAAGGCGGAACCCAAACCTAAAACTCCTGCCGGGAATCTGGGCGGCGACCGGGGGGTCGGCGGTGCAGGGGGAGGACGCATGGGAGGCATGCCAAAGGGAACTGAAGGAGGAACTTGGCATCTGCGCCACAAAGGAAAATTCGGAAATGGTTGCGGTGTTCAAGCGCATTGACAGTTATAATACAATCTGGATCATACATACCGATGTAAAGCCGGAAGAGCTTGTGCTCCAAAAAGAAGAGGTATCCGATGTCAAATGGGTGTCGGTTGCCGAACTGAGGGAGATGGCAAAAGACGGAATATTCCATTATTATCGGTATTTGGACTGGCTGATGGATTATCTTTCCGGCATGCGGTCGCCGCAGGCTGTTTGAGGGGCAAAGGCCGACAGCAAGGGAGAATATTTTTCGGAATGGAGGTAAGCATGTACGAAAAAGTATCAACAGATATGAATTTCGTGGACAGGGAAAAAGAAGTCCTGAAGTTCTGGAATGAGAACAAAATCTTTCAAAAGAGCATGGGGGCGAGGAGGGAGGGGGAAACCTACACCTTTTACGACGGTCCGCCGACCGCGAACGGCAAGCCGCATATCGGCCATGTGCTCACGCGCGTCATCAAGGACATGATCCCGCGCTACCACACGATGAAAGGGGCCTTCGTGCCGCGCAAGGCGGGTTGGGACACGCACGGCCTTCCGGTCGAGATTGAGGTGGAAAAGCTTCTGGGGCTTGACGGCAAGGATCAGATCGAGGCTTACGGCCTGGAGCCGTTTAT
>CAYMGZ010000446.1:0-2822 GCA_964390095.1 uncultured Lachnospiraceae bacterium
ATGTGTTCCACAGGGGAATTTTTTTGGATGGCGAGTACCATGCGGATGTGGCGCTGCGCAGTCACCGTTTTTTGTGTTTGGATGATCTGGATGCGGATGCGGTGTTGGAATTGATCGGGGAAATCTGTTCAAAGAAAGGCCTTCCGGATGATACGCACCGGGATGGGTTGCTTCGGGAGGGTTATGCGCAAAAATTTGAGCAGCTTAAGTTCCGGCCATTGTTTTTACAGCTTTATGTGGAAGCGTGGATTTCGAATGGGTGCATTCAGGTGGACTATCAAAACTATACGGATTTGCTGGAAATTGTGATGGGGAGGGAACAGGAGCGGATGCTTTGTTTGGTGGATGGCGCGGTGGATATCTGCAATGCACTGCTGCGTTTGCTTGTCCGGGCTAATATATCGGATATCCTGCCGATTTTTGATATTCCGGAATTTTATAAGGATGATTGGGAGAAAGTGGGGCGGTTTGTAAAGACCCACACGCTTTCGGGTGTCCGGCGCGCGGAATTTTTGCAGTCCTTGCTTGGGGATGCCGCGCAGGAGATTACAAATGACGCGGCAGTGATCCGGCCGCAGTATCCGGATATCATCAAGGAGTATATGTTTTTATTTTTTACGGATGGGGATGATCTTTCGGGGGTATCACAGGAATTGTGGGAGGATTGCCCGCAGGAAGCTCATCAGCACGGAGGCGGTTTCGATCGGCAGCATGCGCATAGGAATCGGGAATTATGGAATTTCGGTGATTGATATGCTGATGGAGGAGATCGAGGAAAATGTGATGATCGAATTTGGGCTGACGGAGTATCTGGAACCACCGCTTCCTAAAGCAGAGGAAGTGGACCTTGACGCGCTGTTTTCCGGATTGGTGGCGGTAAGACGGACGCATCCGAAGGTCGGGGCAAATGCTCCATGCCTTTGTGGGAGCGGCAGAAAATTTAAAAAGTGCTGCCGTGGGAAGGTTTGATAATTGATCCCTTCCCACGTTTCTTTTGTAATAGGAAACTTCAATCAAAGTATGCCAGCCCTTATCCAATCAAAACATTCATTCCTTTGAAAGCAAATCCATATTTTTTGATTCGCCCTGCGGGAATCCCTTCTTTTTCAAGGCTGGCAGCATATTTCTTTTCCTCAATCTGCTTTAATGCCACTTGTACGGTGTCTTCCAATTTTTTTTCTTTTTTAGGATCAAATACTTTGAATTCCATAATAATGGCATTATCTATCTTGTTTTTTGGCTTTAGCATGATATCATAGCGCCCAAATCCGCTTTCCCGATTAGAAGTGATGGCGTAACGATTTGCCTTATCTACCATCATACATAACACTAATCCATGGTAAAACCGTTCTTGTTCAGCAGCTTTGGAAGGTTTATTTCCCACATCAAAAAACTGGTCTTCTGAACCATTCATGTATTATATTTCGAAACATCTTCCGTACTTCGTTGTTTGTTAGTTTCAAAACATATTCTTCATTGTCATCATCTGTTTTGGCCGGTATCATATGGTCTACTTTTAGATATCCACTTGCAAGCAGGAGGCTCCAGAGGGCGGCTTCATCTTGGTCTAACTGGTGGAAAGCAATCTGTTCGTCGATTGGCGTGCAAAGCACACCACCATTCAGCAAATCCTCAATGGTCTGTTTGGTATCTGTGGAACCTTCTTGGATCAGTTTGCTGACGAGGCTGTTGCTGCTTGTGTTGGCCCAATAAGTATCAAATTTTTTTTCATCCAGAAAGTTGATAATAGACCAGGGGTTATAGATATCCGTTCGGTTTCCGAAGGTAAAACCGTTGTACCAGTGCCGCACCTGATCTTCCTTGTCCTCAAGGTGGAATTCGGAAAGGGCATCCGAAACATTTTCTTGTGTAAAGCCAAAGGAGTCTGCGTATTTGCTTGAGGTGGTTGTTACCACAACAAGGTTGTTCATGTCAGAGAAAATAGATTCTTTGCTTACTCTTGTAATTCCGGTCATGATCGCACGTTCCAAATAAGGGTTGGTCTTGAATGTGGAATTAAATAGGTTTCTGGTAAAGGAAACAAGTTCATCCCAATATCCATTTACATATGCTTCCTGCATTGGGGTGTCGTATTCATCTAGCAGGATAATTACTTCCTTTTTGTAATAGCGCTGCATAAAATCACAGAGTGCTTGCAAAGAGCCTGCCATATTGGCTTCGGCTTTATTTCCGGCTATCTGGTCAAAGTAACGGAGCTCGTATTCTGTTAGGTATTTTTTATCTTTTAAATATATATTTTGGTTATATAATTTTGCCAGCAACTCACAGATTCTTTTCTTTGTTTCTTCGTAAGTATTGCCTTTTATATCTGCAAAAGAAAGGCTGATTACAGGATAAGTTCCTTGCAATTTCCGGTATTTTTCATCTTTCCAAATATCCAGGTGGGAGAATACTTCCCCCTTATTGGCATATTTTACGGAAAAAAACCGTTCCACCATATTCATGGTCAGGGTCTTGCCAAACCGTCTTGGGCGCATGATGAGCGTGACACTGTCCATGTTTTCCCACCATTCTTTGATAAAGCCTGTCTTATCGACATAAAAACAGTTATTAAAATAATTTTTTCAAAATTTTGCATCCCGATTGCAACGGTTCTTGACATGTTATAGTCCCCCTCTTTTATGCTTCTGTTGTAGCTATTATAGCACGTCAAGGTAATATTTGCAATTCTCATGCCAATTTCTTTCTTGAAACAAGTTTGGTGTATGGAAGTGAAATAAACTGCACCAGATTTTTTTGCAAAATTCTTGACGAAAAAAAGATAAAAAACTGCTATACTATTTGGCTGTTATCAGAAAATA
>CAYMGZ010000447.1:0-2820 GCA_964390095.1 uncultured Lachnospiraceae bacterium
CCGCAATACCGCTTCCTACCGCTGGCACGATAAAAACGGAAAGCTGTTGTTGCGGGAGACGGAAAAGGATAGCCGCAATTTGGAAAAATTCGATGTTTTAAAAACGACAAATGCAATAACCCAAAAAGTCCGGACGGCCGATGGGGAAAAAGAGGTGGTGAAAGAATGCTTTCGCGAGGTGGCAGGGCATAGCTGGCATTGCCGGTGGAACCTTGAATTTCAGGAGAAAGAAGAATTGTATGGGCTTGGCCAGCATGAGGAGGGATTCGGGTCACTTCGCGGGAATATGATATATCTACATCAGGCAAACAGAAAAATTGCGGTTCCGATGCTGGTTTCCTCGCTTGGGTATGGGGTACTGACGGATACTTACAGTCCGATGATCTTCAGTGATACCCCATATGGTTCGTACTTATATTCCGAGGCAGTTCCGGGACTGGAATATTATTTTATATATGGCGGCGATATGCGCGGGGTAATCGCGCAGTACCGTTTCCTTACGGGCAAGGCCGCTATGCTCCCGCGCTGGGCGTTTGGATATATACAATCGCAGGAGAGGTACGAGGATCAGGAGGAAATCGAGCGCACGGCAAAAGAGTACCGGGAGCGGGAAATTGGGCTTGACTGCATTGTTCTTGACTGGTGTTCGTGGGAGGATGGGAAATGGGGGCAGAAGACCCTGGATCATTCCCGGTTTCCAAAACCCGGCGAAATGATTGCGAGACTCCACAAAGACCATGTCAAGTTTATGATTTCCATTTGGGCAAATACCGATGAGAATACGGAAAATTACACCGAATTAAAAGAGGCAGGATGTATGCTTCCGGGCTGCAGTGTTTACGACGCATTTTCTGAAAAAGGGAGGGCGATATACTAGAAGCAGGCCGAGCGCGGTTTGTATTCGCACGGCGTGGATGCGTGGTGGTGTGATAACAGTGAGCCATTTACCCCGGAATGGATCCATATGGAGCGCATGGAACCTGCAAAAATGTATGAGGAATATTGTCGTTATGTGCAGAACCATATGCCGGTCGAGAAGTCGAACGCATATGGATTTTGCCATGCAATGGGGATCTATGAAGGGCAGCGCGCACAAAATGATGGAAAGCGCGTGGTAAATCTCACCCGGAGCGCCTATACCGGACAGCAAAGATATGGTGCGATCCTTTGGTCCGGTGATATTTCTGCGACATGGGATACCTTAAAACGCCAGATTGCCGCAGGCCTTCACTTTTCTGTAAGCGGGATGCCTTATTGGACAACGGATATCGGTGCTTTTTTTGTAAAGCGGGGAGCGCCTTGGTATTGGCGGGGGGATTTTGAGGGCTGTTTTGATGATCTGGGATACCGCGAATTGTTCACAAGATGGTATCAGTGGGCAGCATTCCTTCCGGTCTTCCGCGGCCATGGTACGGATTGCAGGCGGGAGTTATGGCACTGTGCAAATGATGAGACTTTGTTCTACGACGTGATCTTGAAAATGAACCGTATGCGGTACGAATGGGTGCCTTATATTTATTCGGCGGCGGCAAATTGCTGGATAGAGGATGGTTCCATGATGCTCCCACTGGCGTTTGACTACCCGGAAGATGAGATTGCAAATAAAATAACGGATCAATATATGTTCGGCGATTCGGCCATGATATGCCCGGTTACCGAGCCGATGTACTATTTGCCGGGTTCGAAAAAAATCGAGGTGGAAAAAACGCGCAACGTGTATCTCCCGGAGGGCGGATGGTATGATTATTATACCAATGCCTATTACAAAGGGGGCAGGTATATCACCGTGGATGCGCCAATTGACAAAATACCATTATTTATCCGGGAAGGTTCGATCATCCCTCTTTGTGAGCCAGCCCTGTCAACCGAAGAACTTTCGGGGGATCTCAAGCTTCTCATCTATGCGGGGCGGGATGCGGCTTATTGCCTTTACGAGGATGCGTTTGACGGATATGGATATGAAAATGGAGACTATCGGATTACCCGCATTTATTGGCATGAGAAGGAGCAGAAAATTGAGATAGAAAATGAAACGCACGGCTGGATTCCAGAACAGGATGGAACATGTGGGTACCAGATTCAAAGGGATAATGTTAAAATCTTCTATCCCAGATGCACAGAAAAAATATTATGATAAAAAGATGGAAGAATATCGGAAAAAACAATTTTTTAAGGAATGATAGAGGTAGTATTTCAGGCGGACGCAGAAGTTTTTGAATATAGGAGGGAAAATTTTGGAAATCAAATTTTTTAATAAAGAAAATGGCATAAATAAGGGAAATGACATGTGGGTTCGCGAGCTGGCCGAGCTGTTGGCAGAAGCGTTCCCGCATTGCTATGGGGATTGTACCCTGCAAGATATGGAGGAATATCTGGAGGATGAAAGGATTGCGTTAGCGGCGGTGGAGGACGGGCATTTGGTGGGCTTTGTGGGCGCGATGCCGCAATATGATTATGCCTGGGAAATGCACCCGCTTGCCATCCGCAAGGCTTACCAGCACCGGGGGATTGGCACAATGCTTGTCCATGCGCTGGAAAAGGAATGCGCGGGGCGGGGTGTGCTTACCATATACCTTGGCGCGGACGATGAATCCGAAGCGACAAGCCTTGGCGGAACGGATTTATTTGAGGATACTTACGGGAAAATCCAGAATATAAAAAATTTAAAGAAACACCCGTTTGAGTTTTACCAGAAACTCGGATACCGTATTGTCGGGGTAATCCCCGATGCCAATGGGGAGGGGAAGCCGGATATTTTTATGGCGAAGCGGATTCAGGCAGCGGAAAGTGTGAATGAACTTTGAGCTTAAAGCAATCTTT
>CAYMGZ010000448.1:0-2808 GCA_964390095.1 uncultured Lachnospiraceae bacterium
GGAACGTTACCGGGAAGGCACCTCTTTTAAAACCTATATTTATACGATTGGGCACCACAGGGCGGTGGACCATATCCGGAAACATGCGCGCCTTACATATGTCGGAACGTATGAGGAAGCAGGGGAAGGCAGGCAGCCGGAAGTTTTGGTGCAAGAAGAGGCGCTGCTTGAGGAAAAAGTAATAAAAAAAGAGGAAAAGAAGATACTATACCATGCCATCGCCAAGCTGAAGGCGGAGTATGGGAATGTGCTTTATCTGATTGACATCGCGGGGCTTTCCTATGCGGATACCGCGAAGGTGCTGAAAAAATCGGAGGGGCAGGTAAAGATTTTGATTTACCGGGCAAGGAAGAAATTAAAGCAGAAACTGGAAGAAGAAAGTACACTGGTTGAAAAGGGAAAAAGGCGGCAATAGGGTTTGGGGGCAGGGAAGATATCTGCAGGGGTTGGTTTTGTTTGTGTGGGATGTGAGGCTGCTATGAAAAATGATGAGGAATTTATTGCCGGGATTTACCGGAAGGCGGAGGAAAAAAGGAAAGAAGAGAAAAATGCGCGGCGCGGGCATCCTGTCCGGGTATGGCAGCCCCTGGCTGCCGCCGCCTGTCTGTGCATAATCGTTTCTGGTTTGGTATATGCGGGCAGCAGGAAAGAAACGCCGCGAAAGGATCCTGTTTCCGGGGAAGGTGCGGTGATGGCGCTTTCGGTGGAGAATATGGGGATGCCGACGGCGGACGGGGAGAAAAATGCGCGTGCGCGGACATCCGGGGAGGAAAGAAAGCAGGAAAAAAGCAGCATCCTGGATGGATTATGGGCAGGCTATGATTTTTCCGGCTTTGTGATGGGGCAGTTCTCGGCCGCGGACGAAGGCATAAAAACGCAGGGGGCAGGAGGAAATTAAGAAATGGTATTCAGCAATGCTATATTTTTGATCCGGTTTTTGCCGGCGGTGCTGCTTTTGTATTTTGCTGCGCCGCGGATTTTAAGGAATGCCATCCTTTTTGTGGCTAGTTTGATTTTTTATGCGTGGGGCGAGCCGGTCTATGTCGTGTTGATGATTTTTTCGACCGTGGTGGATTATACACACGGGATGCTGGTGGAGTCCAACCTAAAAAAGGGAAACCGTGCGCGGGCGAGATATTTTGTGATTGAATCCATGGTCATTAACCTTGCGCTTCTGGGATTTTTCAAATATGCGGATTTTTTAATCGGCAATCTCAATGCCTTGTTTGGCAGTGAGATCCCGCTGCTTCATTTAGCCCTTCCGATCGGGATTTCCTTTTACACATTCCAGACCATGTCCTACACGGTCGATGTTTACCGGGGGCAGGCGAAGGTGCAGCGCAATATCATTTCGTTCGGGGCATATGTGGCGCTGTTCCCGCAGCTGATTGCGGGTCCGATCGTGCAGTATAAGACCGTTGCCGAGGAGTTGGATACGAGGAAGGAAAACAGTGACCTGTTTGCGTCCGGCGTGATGAAATTTATGTGTGGTTTCGGGAAGAAGGTGCTGCTTGCGAACAATATCGGGATGCTGTGGGATACCGTTTCCGCCATGGCACCGGAACAGACTTCCGTGCTTGCGGCGTGGCTTGGCATCACGGCATACTGTTTCCAGGTATATTTTGACTTTTCCGGATATTCGGATATGGCGATCGGTCTTGGGCGGATGTTCGGGTTTCATTTTCTGGAAAATTTTAATTACCCGTTTATGTCAAAGAGCATTACGGAATTCTGGCGCAGATGGCATATCTCGCTTGGAAGCTGGTTCCGGGAATATGTGTATATCCCGCTCGGCGGCAACCGCGTGAGCCTGCCAAAGCAGGTGCGCAATATCGCAGTGGTCTGGCTGCTGACCGGCTTCTGGCACGGGGCGAACTGGAATTATGTGCTCTGGGGTGTGTATTTCGGTGTGTTCCTTGTGATTGAGAAGTTCTTTCTGGCGAAGTATTTAAAGCGGCTGCCGAAGGCGGTTTCGCATATTTATACGCTGTTGATTGTCTGGGTGAGCTTTGTGTTTTTTGGGTTGGAAGACCTTTCCCGCGCGGGGGAATTCATCCGCTCGATGTTCGTGCCGGGTGCGGCGGGGGTTGTTGATACGCAGGCGCTGTACCTGCTGCGCAATTACGCGGTGATTCTGGTGGTTCTGGCGTTTGGCGCGACGGATCTGCCAAAGCGTGTGGCAGACCGGCTGCTGGCCGGTGCGGTGAAGGAAACCGTGGCAGGGCAGATGGCGGAAACCGTGGCAGGCAGCGGAGCCGTGGCAAAACCTGCGGTTGCGGATAAAGGTGTACGCGCAGAGGGGACAGTGGCGGGGAAACCGTCCGTGGCGGGGCAACAGCCACAGACGGCGGAAATAAAAATGCCCGCATCCCGCGGCAGGCTGATTTTTGCGGCCGTGGCGAGGACGGCATATCTTGTGCTGGTGTTTGTCATAGCGATGGCTTATGTGGTGGATGCGACGTATAATCCGTTTTTGTATTTCAGGTTTTAGTTCTGTGGAATTATCATTTCCCACGCGGAATCCATAAAGGATTCCGACGGGCAGGAGCGAAAAACACTTGCCTGCCCGGTTGAGGGTTATTCGGGACGAACAGGATTGGTAGAGAAGGAGTTGCCGGATGGAAGGACAAAATCAAAATTCGGGAAATAAAATAGCAAACAGGGTGATTACCGCGGTGTTTATCCTGTTAGTGTTCGGGCTGACAATTGCCGGTTTCTTTTCGCCGGTGCGTGCCCGCTCGGAAAACGAGAACCGCAACCTTGCGCAGAAACCTGCGTTTTCGTTTGCAGCCCTTTTTGCGAAGGAGG
>CAYMGZ010000449.1:0-2800 GCA_964390095.1 uncultured Lachnospiraceae bacterium
ATGCGTATGGTGTTTTATGGTGTGCGCGAGGAAGGCGTGCGGGCAAAGGGAGGCTTTTGGATCCGCAGGATGGCAGTTTTTCTTGCATTGCTTCTGGTGTTTATCATGGCGGCGGGGAAGGAAAATGTGGAGGCGGCGGTCCCGAAGGTGACGGTTACGAAAAAGACGCTTTATGTAGGTTATAAAAACTACCAGATCCAGTTTAAAAACCTTGCAAAGACAGCAACGGTTACTTACAAATCGAGCAATAAAAAAGTGGCGGCCGTAAGCAGCAAGGGTGTGATCAAGCCGGTGGCAAAAGGGAGCGCCACGGTGACGGTTACAATGAAGCAGGGCGGTAAGACTTACACTGGCAAGATTGCCGTGACGGTGAAGATGCCATACATATCGGTTACAAATAAAAAGACGAAGCTTGTGTCAAGCAGTGATTACCAGTTGGTTGGGAAAGCATACGGTTTGGATGGCGCACAGTTCACCTTCTCGACCTCGGATGTGCATGTTGCAAAAATCGACAAGGAAACCGGCTTGCTCCACGCAAGGTCCGCCGGGAAAGCCAAAATCACGATGAAGGATAAGACGAGCGGGAAATCCGTGTCATTTAACCTGACAGTGGTGGAGAAGAACGATGGGAATGAGGGCGATGTTTATGTGACAACAAAAGCAATGAGCCAAAAATATGTTTATAGCGCCCCGAAGGACACGAAGAACCTGACCGAGGAAGAAGCGGCAAAGGTGAAACGCCTTGCGGACATCCAAAAGCGCATCACGGCAGGGACATCGATCACAATCCAGGAAATGCAGGAATACTATATCCAGAAGGCAGCGGACAGCAAGAAGTAATTTACAAGCACATGCGGAACTATAAAACAGCATGTGCCCGTACAGTGCCAGAAAGGATTTTTTAGAAGCAAGGCGGAGAAAAAATCCTTTCGAGATTATTGGTACTGGAAGGGTACATGCGGAACTATAAATAGGAGGTGTGGCATGAAACAGAAAAAAAGACTTTGCATCGTGCTTGCCTGCATACTTTTATGTATGGCAGCGCTACCGGTACAGTCGGCGGCGGCGGATCCGACATTGCTTGCAATCAGCGCGCATTACACGGGGGAAACGTTGGAGGTCGGCGAGGTAATACCGAAAGACAAAATTCAGGTGACAGCATCATACAGTGATGGAACGACGGAAGAAATTAAAAATTATGCGATGTCAACGGAGCGTGTGCTCACGGATGGCGGGAACCGGGTCGTCATCATCTACCGTGGGAAAACAACGGAGATTTATGTGTATGGCAAGCGTGCAAGCAGCATCTATGCCACATACAACGGTGAGATGATCAGTGTCGGCAACAAGATCGGGCCGGACAGCATTACGGTTTACTTGCAGTATACGGATTATACCACCAAGGAAATCCTCGATTACCGTGTGGTAAACCCGGTAATTGCAAATGTGGGGAACCAGAAAATCCAGATTGTGTACAACAACATGCAGACAACGGTTGATGTCTACGGAACCCAGGCCAAGACGGTTTCCATGCTGACGGCGGTCTATGAGGGGGAGGGGGCACCGCAGGGCTATGCAGTGCCGGAGAGGAATATGTATGTCACGGCGCTTTATACGGACGGGACCACGGAGCGCATTTACAACTATTCGATCACCCCGGCAACCGTCCAGAACATCGGGGATAACAAGATGACCGTAAGTTTCCGTGGGAAGACCGCAGAATGTACGGTAAAGGGCGTTGAACTTACGGCACAGAACCTTGAGGCAGTTTATAAGGGTGGCAGCGTGGAGGTTGGCGATTATGTCAACGCGGAGGATGTCACGGTGACGGCGACCTACAGTGACGGTTCGAAAGCCGTGGTGAAAGATTTCACGTTTTCCGCCGACCGCATTGCGGTGACCGGGGAAAACACCATTATCATCAATTACGCCGGCCAGAGCACCACTATCACAGTCATGGGGATCGCGCGGTCAGGCGCAAGTTACAGCAACGCCGCCTCCTTTACCGTAAAGAATAATACGTACAGTGCCAAAGTGCAGGTGGCATTGCCAAGGCGCATGTCAAAAGATGCCATTATCGGGAAGTCATTAAAGCCGGACCGGGTTTCCAGGGTACTTTCAAAGTTAAAAACGGAGATCATTGACTATATTGCCTTTGACATCTTGCTTGAAGACGAGCTGCAGGACGATGTTTTCCCACTGACCATGCGGCTTGAGCTCCCGCAGAAATACAAGGCAAGCGGAACAGATACTTATTTATATTATACTTCAAACCGCAAGAGTGTGATCGCGCGGACAGCCTTGGAGCCGGGGGCGGACGGTGTGATTGAGGTGACACTGTTCCGCACAGGAACGTATATCCTTGTCACTGAGAAGGAAATTGTGGAAGACGACCTGCCAGACCCGGACGATGACTATTTGTAAAAAAATCGGGATATTTGCAGGCATAAATAGAAAAAGAACAAGAGGGGTCATGTAATATCAGTATTACATGACCCCTCTTATTCTTAATCTTCCTCATCGTCCTCCTCGACCGAAATCGCAGCCGATGCCGTGGTAATCGTAACCGCAACCGAAATCACTGCAACGATGATGCAAAGGAGAATGATCAGGGCCAATATAAGCAGCCCGGTAGAATCACCCATTTTGTGCCTCCTGTTTTTTGTTTTGCATATGTTGGAAAGTATGCTGTTTTCTGGCAAGGAGTTGACTAGCCTGCCTTTGTATCCAGTATACCACAAAATAGCAAAATAGGGAACATTAAATTTTATATTTTTAAATTTCGCAATTCATTCAAATA
>CAYMGZ010000450.1:0-2799 GCA_964390095.1 uncultured Lachnospiraceae bacterium
AGCATTGCCTTTTAGACATTGCGTCTTATGCCTTGAACCGCCTGCCGGCAAAATATGTCGCTACCACACAGGGGGAACTGCTTTCCCGCCTCGACACCTTAGAGCCCCAGTTTGATGCCACCGTCATGACGGTCATTTTGCAGGGAGCCATGCTCGTCAAGACACACCCACGCCACGAACAGGTTTAATAAATCCCTCCAAAGCGGTAATCTTTGCGGATGGAATCCATCAATGGCATCACAAGAACATCTCCGGGGTAAAAACAAAAAGCCACATTGTTTTTATCCCGCCTATGCTTTTGCATTCCCTCCAGTTCCCACATATCACAGTAGCGGGCATCCGTATTGGCATAGGTTAAGTAGGCATTTCCAAACACCACCGCCGTGATCTCAAACGAAACAATCAAAAACCCCTCTTTTTTCCAGAATTTTTCACTGAAATCAACCCCGTAGTCTGCCGCATATTCCATGACCGGGAAATCTTTTTCCGCTGCCATGACATCATTCGGCAGGGAATACTCAAAATAGTTTCCCTGTTCCAGCATCAGAAGCCTTTCCTGTGAAATCCCCCTGCCGCGGATCAAGGCGTATTGCCCATGCCCCATGATCATATCCCGGTAAGAAAAATTTTTCAGCGTCCGGAAAGGCAGCCCGCCTTTTAACCGGGAATACGTGTAAATTGGCATCCCGGATACCTCCTCCACCTCCCCCCAGATCGTTTTGGCCGCATCCAGCTCTTTTTTTGGAATCCCAAGCCATATCCCATTTGCATCCTGCAACTTAATATCTTCCTGCTCCAATTCGCTTCCAATTTTTACCAAATACTTTTCCCCGTCCGCAAGCCTTCTCGTGTAATATAAATCTACCTCCCTGCGGTTTTTGCCGTTCGCATCCACCCAGAAAAATTTTGGCACGATATCCACATAGGAATTTCTCCGGCTCATGCGTTCCCCGATGGTCGTCACACAAAAACGCACCGTGTAGCCTGCCTTCACCGCAGCATCCGCCCGATCTGGGTGATCCCCCACTAGGACAGGCAAAGTATAAGGTTTCCCTGCCCTACCCTTCCCATATTCATCTGCCACCCCGGAAAAATAGCGGTACAGTGCCAAGCGCCCAAAGCCTTCCAGCTGCTCCCCGGATACCCGGTTCTCATACCGGTTTTTTATCTTTCCCGTGGCGGGGTCACGGAAAACTTCCTCCCAAACAGGGTAATCCGCAATGTCATAGAGGCAGAACCCAAACAGCCGCCCGGAAACCTGCACGGGAATGGAATCCGTTGCAATATAGTTTCCCGGGTTCCGGTTTGCCTGCCCTTCCCCACTTTTGGTATCATCCGGACAGTTGCAGGCAACACTGCGGCATTCCACCACATAGTTCCCCTCCGTCACCCACTCCGGCAGATAAAAACGCACCTTCTCCTGCCCGACCGCCACCCAGCTTCCCGCCGGGATATAGGTATCATCGGCATTCCCGTACAGCACCCCGGTATCCCGGAAAACATCAAACGGGAACCACACCTCGTTTCTTAATACACCGTCCGTTGTCCGCGCAAGGTAAGAAAACCCTGGCGTTCCCAAGGTTTCGGCATAGTCCCGCTCCCCGTATCCCGTCTTTGCGGAATGGTTGCCCACATTGGAAATCCCGATCCATATTTCGCTGGTAATACCCTGTGGGTCAAGGACAAGCTGCACAGCGGCAGATTGTGGCGCGACAAGCTGCGTGTATTTCTCATTCTCCGCCCTCCAATCCGCACCACAGTATACCGGTGTATGGACATAAACCCCATTCACTTCCTCCAGCCCAAAGACCCGCGGCTCCCCCGGCGTAACATTATAAGCCATGACCTGCTCATATGTTACCTGTGCCATACTCTCATGCATCCCGTTTTCTACCTGCTCCGGAATCCGGAGTGCATCCGATTTCACATCGGCAGGGATTTTTTCCTTTGTCAGCCCCGCAAGCACCCCACTTAAAGAAATTTCCATTCCCGGAACATATTCCTTCCACACATCCGTCAGGTAATTGACACCGTCAAAGCAGAACATATCGCTGCGCACTTTAACTTCCGATACCATCTCCTGCACGGTTGCCGAAACATCTTCCGACGGGATGGACGGCATCCCAAAATCGCTTTGCAATGTAACCATTGGCAGGTCAATCCCTGCTTCCGCCTCCGGCGGGTATAACAAATGTGTCTCCTGCCCGTCATAGTGCTCATACGATATTTCCGGGAGCACAAGATCTGCAAACATCCCTCCCCCTTTTTTGCACACAAGCATCCCTTCCGGCAACGCATGGTTCTCCAGCAAAAATTCCGAAATTCCATAATAGGCAAATTCCTTGATCTCCGCGTAACTATATTTTTTTGTGACCGGCACATAATTTACTGTCTGCTGCCAGTCTTCAAAGGTCTCATAAATCAATCCACCTTCATCCGTCTCACCTACGGCCTCCTTCCAGATCCGATGGTATTTCCGCCGCACGGGCACCGAAAATGTAATCTCCCCCTTCTTTACGGAAAATTTCCCGTAAAACAAATATTTCCAAAGTTTTCCCTTTACAAGGAGTTCCTCATTCGCCGGAATCCCACCGGTCTCATCTTCCACCTCAAAATATGGCGCTTCCTCCTTGCATGCCTGTATCTTTATCTCATTTTGCGGTTCCATATAACGGATGCTGTACGTTTCCTCGTTTTCCGTGATTTCTTCCTTCCGCTCCTCTTCCACGACATCTCCTATTTTTTCACAGACCAAATAAACATCGGAAGAGACATCCAGAAGTTGCAAAAAAATTAAAC
>CAYMGZ010000451.1:0-2796 GCA_964390095.1 uncultured Lachnospiraceae bacterium
CCATGTCAAAATATTTGCTTTTGTTGTTTTCGGACTTCCATAATGGCTTACCGGCATAAACAACATGCTCCGGTATCTCGTATGGGATTTGTTTTATTCCCCAATTCTCCATCTCACTGTTTTCCTTGACAGATGCCAAAGTCCTCCTGCTTTGATACGCTTTCCAAACGAAATCCTGACAGATTCCCGCCGTACTCGCTTTTTCATTATAACATGATTATATGCGCAAGTCAACCTCTAAGATTCCCCCATTGTGGCAATTCTTTCCAATGTCAGGTGCATTTTCCCGCATTTTTTGTTGTTTCGGGAATCACCCGCCATTCATATATTCTTCGGAAACCCTTGCCAGAAAATCTTCGATCTCCTGCACCATTCGGTTCGAGGAGACACCCGATATCTTTTTATAGGTATCTACAAGCATCCGTTTTTTCTTTTGTATATTATCCTCTTTCATAAGGATACTTAAATAGTCTCCCACACACTTTTCTAAATATACAAGAAAACTATTCCATATACCCTCTTCCTGAAACAAATTATAATCCTTCCAATCAAAAATAAATTCCTCCGCTTTAAAAGCCGGTTTATATTTCTCTATTTCAGAAGAATAATTTTTTAGGTTATGGATTATATAATAGCATTCTATCGCTAATTTCGCTTCCGTGCTTCCAAACTCAAACTCCTGTGGAAGCCTTTCAAAAACCTTCCCGGACCAAGCCTTATAAAAATCTTCCTCGTTTACCTCCATCCATTGTTTATATTCCGGATCGCTTATCACATCCATAATCGTCATCACGGAAAGCGCGATCCGGTAAGGCAGCAGGATATTAAACCCCTGCCTGTCCGATTCCAGATTGCTCCGCTCCAGTTCGCAGGAAAAAAAGGAAACTAAATAATCCTGCGGTGTCAGGTTCAATGTCAGTATCGCATTTAAATCTGCGTATGTCTCCGTGGAAATATAATAACAGCATTCCATAAAATCCATCAAAAAATGATCGGCAAACAAATTAAAGAAACGGCCTATACTATTTTCAACACCCAAGACAAAATCCCTCGTTTCCTTCGCCTGTGCGATAGCCTGCGCCAACGGCCATTTTTTTAACCCAAAGCCTTTGCGGATGGCTTCCGAAATACGCCCGCATTCCCCTGCACACGCCTCCCCAAAGAAAATCTTCCCAAAATCACGAAAGGACTTCCGGATTGTTTGAAATGAATTCTTCGAATGGAATTGGTGTGGCCAATATGGTTCATCCTTAATCTGGTCCCCCCACTCCTTTTCCAATTGTTCCGTGATCAAAGTCTCGAAACTGTTATTTTCCTTAAAATAATCGACGATGTATCCCTGATATTCCTTAAAATCCGAGAGGCAAGTACTTAAAATATACTTCCTCACCTCAAGAAAAAGCGCTTTCGCACAACATTTCAGCAATGCCCGCTCCCGCTGCTTCCGGTTTCTTATTTTCCAGCCTACGAAATGGGAAGTCTCATGGGCGAGCATGATCGTCAGCCACCTTGGAACATACAAATGCCGCTCCGGCACGGTGATCAGCATCAGCCGGTGCGTCTCATCATAATTTTCAAAGAGCTGGCGAACCGATGTTCCGCTGAACATCCCCGGCGAAAAAATAAAGGAATATTCATTATTTTTATCCGTTCCCATAAACAAATTATAATAATCTTTGACCTTCCACGTCCAAAGCGTATAAAAGGCACGCAATTTCGCCGGCGCGTAATGAAGGATGGTATTAAAATCCCGGATTTGGAAAAATTGTATATCCGTCCGGAGCGTTCCGTGGATCGTCATACTGATCTTATGGATAAATTCAAAAATTTCTTCCTTCTCCATCAGCCGTCCCAACTTTGCGCTATCCATCACCAAAAATTTTTGCCCCAGAATATCCACCAGACTGCGCAACGGATAATATAGTGAGAGAAAATCATACTTTTTGGTCGGTGCTGCCTCCAGCGCTTTCATGGACTGTATGATCTGCCATATGGCATGATAACATGTTATTATCTTCTCATTCTTGCTTATATTCTTATTTGAGATTAACTCGTATAATTCCCCCATTCTTTGTTCCAGCTTTTCACATTCCTTCGGCTGGAATGCCGTCCGCATCCGCTCTAAGGTATCTCTCCGGTAATCGCCGTCTACAAGCAATTCTTCTGACGTATTGGTATTTAATATCAGACTGGAAGAAAACAAATAAAAGCGGAAATAATCTCCATTATACGAAAGCAGCCGGTCATTTTTATTTGCAAACTGCTCCATCAACTTTCCAAGATTCACGTTCCGGACGATCAGGCGGAAATCGTGATCCCCCAAAATGTCGTATACTTTATAATCCATCCTGATTTTTATCTTTACTCCGCCCGGTTTTAAGGCCGATCCTTTTATAGGACGGATTTTCTTCGCTTGCAATTTATCTCTCCGAATACCATAAATCCTGCCGACAAGCCGCAGGCAAAAATCATAGTACCGGCGTTCCAACCTCATTTCCCCCAGCGGATCATAGCTGTTAGTGACACCTTTTAAACAGATGGACGGCAAAATCTGCCGGTACAGCCCGCCATACTTGGACGGCTCCAACTCCCCTAACACTTCGGTCAGAACCGAAAACACCGTATAACTGTAAATCGCTTTCTGCTTTCGGTGCATCTTCTTAATCGTACAAACCGCTTTCTGGTAATCCGTACATTTCATACAGATCACAAAATCATTTTTGTCGATCGTGCTATATACATAAACTTTCCCCTGCTCTTTTAATTCGCCCGTGATATCATCCCGGAATATAGTAC
>CAYMGZ010000452.1:0-2789 GCA_964390095.1 uncultured Lachnospiraceae bacterium
TCGAATACTTACGGCACAGTTTCCCAAACGTATATTTAAACAAAGAAATTTCATGGCTCCGATTTCCAAATCAACCCTGCGGTCCGCGCACCGGATCCGCAATCCCGCCCTGTTGATACTGCGCCATTAACCGCTCTTTTACCAGCCCCACAAAACGCTCCGGCTCCACGACCCGCAAAAAAGGTCCAAAGGAAAGTACGCGGATCAAAAGCTCCGTCTCGTCCGCCCTTTCATAATTCACCTTAATCCGGTAATGCTTCTCATCCACCCGCTCCGCTTCCTTCTCAAAATGTGCAAAATGCAGCAATGCGCGCTCCAAGGCATTGCGCCCGTCATACAGTTCAAAAACCACACATTCCTTTCCTAAAGTTACACCCCGCATTTCCACGGGGCTGCGCCCTGCATCCGGCTTCGCCTCCATTCCTGCCGCGTTTTCCCTGTCCGCATCCCCCGCCCGTGGATCCGTCCGTTTTTCCTCCTTCCCATCCCACATACTTCCATATTTTTCCATCCACTCCGCCATTTTCCCATCCATCTTGCAATGCTTTACGGACAAAATTTTCGCAAGGTTAATCACGCGCCCGTAACGGCAGCCGGACGTGATCAGGCGGAATTTATCATCCTTCTCGGAATATTCCAGATATTCCGGGATCACATTCATGTGCACGCGCTGCCCGTACCGGTTTTCCACATCAACACTCAAAGGGATCCGCTTTTTTACCGCGTCAAGGATTTGCCGGAAATGCGCGATATATTTCTCATCCCCGTAAGGGTCGCCGTCCGCGTATTGGTCAAATATATAAACATCCTCCGGCGTAAACAGCGGCGTGACATCATAAAGATTCCCAAAATCAAATTCAAAAAGCCGTATCCTTGGGTCGAGCGAGATTGCCTTGAGCCAGCGTTTTTCCGGCAGGCTAAGCGGCATGTCCGGCGCGTGCTTTAACACCGCGCTGCCGTCCGGGCGCAGCAAAGGCCAACGCCCCCCAAAAAGCGCCGGTTCAATCGCAAGGATGCTCTCGGAAAAAGCCTGTTCCTTTATGATCGCCCGCATTTCCTTTTTTGTGACCGGATGTTTTGCCGCCACTTTTAATATTTTCGCGACCGCGTTGTAATACGCGCCGTACCATTCGCTGAATATCATAAACTTCCCATTTCTGCGCTGCTTTTTTCCACATAAGCGAATTTGCGGCAAGCAGCGCGCTGATACAAACAATCCCAAAAACCACGCGCGGAGCAACCATCGCATCCTACCGGAGCGCTTGCCCACGGCACAAACAATCCCCAAAAACCACGCGCGGAGCAGCCATTGCATCCTACCGGCAGATTTGAAAATGAACTTACAACTTAAAAACAGCTTTCATCCCGAAGTTCATTCACATTAATCCCATATATCCGGTACATCTCCCCAAGATCCGACATAAACCGCGCCGTAAGCGCCGGATTGGAAAAATAGATGGACTTAATGCGGCAGATAAACGTGCGGATCCACGGAACCAGCTCGCTGGCATCGCAGACTTCCGCCACGAACCGGCTTGTGTGCGCATCGACCCGCTCCACCCTCCCGCAGCGCTTTTCCCGCAAAAGCCGCTTATAAATATGCTCCTCCCCGTCCTGATGGCACACGGTAAACTCCACCCGCTCAAGCCCCCCTTCCCGGACCTGCGCGCTGACCCCCCACATATTCTGCTGCATCCGGCCAAGCTTTTCGCGCAGACCGTCAAATTCCGCGCAAACCCCATCTTCCTTGACCGAAAGGATTCGGTCAATCCTAAAACTCCAGATCCGCTTCGTTTTCGGAACATATGCCATCAGATACTGCCGCCCATTCTGCACACTGATAAAAACCCGCAGCGGAACCACCTGCTGCCACCCGGTTTTCCCCTCTTTTTTCCCCGCCATCAAAAGCAGCACCATCTGTTTCTGCCGCATCGCGCCAAAAATCCCGTACAGGATATCGGCATCCAGCGCCTGCGTAATATAATGGTGTTTAAAGGTAAAACAATCCTTCCCCTGCGGAAGTCTTGAAAGTAAAAAGGACCCGATCACCCCGCAGGGTGCCGTCTCTGAAAAAAAGTCCAGCGCGTCCGCAAACAGGGACACCTCCCCTGCCGTGCGGCTGTAGAGCAACGCTTTCCCTTCCTTCTTCGTGCAGACAAACCCTTCTTTTATGTATTCCTGCAATTTTTTCCGGACCGTTGATGCATCAAAGGTTTTTGCGCCGCAAAAATCCGCAAGGTAGGCATCTAATTGTTCCACAATTTCATTGAAAGAAAACCATGAGCCGGGAACATTAAGAATGTCAAACAACAGAAAATGGAGCGTGATATCCCCGTCCGTAAAACTTTTTGCCTTCCACGCTTTATAAAGCGGATTATGGCGCGTGAAGCGGCTGTCAATCGCAAGGAACACGGTTTTCCCCTCCGCGGTCTGGCGGAACCCCATATAATCACCGAGCCAGCTCTCCACGCGCCGCCGCTCATTGTCATAGGAGCGCGCGCTTTTTTTATCATATTCTTCCCTGCGCTTAAAACCGCAGACATAAAATTCCCGCATATAATCGCGGATACATTCAAAATTTTTGACCAGTTCACTGTAGGACATGTTCCCTCCCTGTTTCCCGCGAAATCCTTATTTTTTTGCGCTGCAGCAAATACCTGGCAAGAATGTAATCAGACTTTCAATCCTTGTCCGTGGGTTTGAACTCGTACTGCGACATCGTGTTAGTTTCAGAATATTGTGATTTATATCAAAACCCCTGCCTTTTAAACATATCCGCTATTTCTTCT
>CAYMGZ010000453.1:0-2781 GCA_964390095.1 uncultured Lachnospiraceae bacterium
GTACCCAAAACCGGGGGAGGCATTTTTGTTTGCATCGCTCCCAAAAATCCCTCCCAGGCACGCTACGGGCATATGCTGTTTTTTAAGTTCCGCATATCCCCTCCGCGTACCCAAAACCGGGGGAGGCATTTTTGTTTGCATCGCTCCCAAAAATCCCTCCCCCGGCACGCTACAGACATATGCTTTTTTTAAGTTCTGCACCTGCCCTACTTCAACTCTTTCAGATACTTCTCATACTCTGCGTCATTGCACTGGATGAAATGCCCCGGCGTAATTTCGCGCAGCGTTGGCTGATCCACGGTATAATCATGCTCCGCAAGCGGATTGTACACAATCCTTACCCTCTGCTTTTCATAGATCGGGTCCGGGAGCGGGATCGCCGACAAAAGCGATTTTGTGTACGGGTGCAGCGGGTTTTTGAACAGCTCATCCGACGGTGCCATCTCGACCAATTTCCCGAAGTACATGACCCCGATCCGGTCGGAGAAATATTTTACGACCGAGAGGTCATGTGCCACAAATAAAATGGTCAGGCCAAATTTATCCCGTAACTCATTCAAAAGGTTGATGACCTGCGCCTGGACCGACACGTCAAGCGCCGATACCGGCTCGTCGGCGATGATCATCTCCGGGTTCATGATGATGGAGCGCGCAACGCCGATCCTCTGGCGCTGGCCGCCCGAAAACTCGTGCGGGTAACGGGACGCATGCTCCCTGACCAGCCCGACAAGTTCCAACATCTCATACACCTTTTTGTCGATCACTTCCTTGTCGCGCTCCCCCTGGATGATCAGCCCCTCCGCAATGATCTCGCGCACGGTAAGGCGCGGGTCAAGCGAAGCAATCGGATCCTGGAAAATCATCTGGATCTGCGTGACCAGTTTTGCGTTTTTTGCCTTGCGCAATTCGTTCTTATATTCTTGTTCCAATTTTTCCTTCCCGGCAGGGGCGGCCGTCGCCAGCATTGGTTCATACTTTTTCTTTACCTTTGCCACGCATTGCTCCGCATATTCCTTGTCACAATTTTTCTGGTCATATTTCGCCGCCTTGATTGCCGCTTTCTGCTCCGCAATAAAAGCAGAAAGCTCCTTTTTCTGCCGCGCGTCCTCCTCTGCACTCATGCCCGCCGCTTTTTTGGCCTTGTATTCGGCCTTCTTTTTTGCAATCGCATTCCGGTAGGAACGGATGCCCGCACCAATCCGCACACCCTTGAAATAAATATTCCCGGAGGTAATATCATACAGTTTGATGATCGAGCGGCCGGTCGTTGTCTTGCCGCAGCCGGATTCGCCAACCAGCCCGAACACTTCACCCTTTTTGATGTCAAAACTGACATCATCCACGGCCTTTAACTCGGACTTGCCCATCTTAAAGTACTGGCATAGATGATCGATCTTTAACAAAACTTCGTCCTTATTGTTTTCCATCTTCTGCCTTCCTCCTGTTCTTCATTCTCTCAATGCGGGCCGCCACGATCTTCGGAGGTTCCACCTTCGGCGCATTCGGGTGCAGCAGCCATGTTGCAGCATAATGTGTGTCACTGATCTGAAACATTGGCGGAATCTTCTCGAAATCAATCTTTAGGGCATATTTGTTTCTCGCCGCAAACGCATCCCCCTGCGGAGGATAAATCATGTTTGGCGGGGTACCCGGGATTGCATCCAGCTTCTCCTGCGTGTCAAGGTCCGGCATGGAGGAAAGCAGAGCCCATGTATACGGATGTGCCGCTTCGTAAAAAATATCCTCCGCCGTGCCATACTCAACAATCTTCCCGGCATACATGACCGCCACACGGTCCGCCATGTTCGCAACCACACCAAGGTCGTGCGTGATGAAAATGACCGAAATGTTCCTCTCGCGCTTTAAGCGGTTGATCAGCTCAAGGATCTGCGCCTGTATCGTCACGTCAAGTGCCGTCGTCGGCTCATCGCAGATCAGGATATCCGGGTTGGCCGCAAGGGCAATCGCAATCACGATGCGCTGCCGCATACCGCCGGAAAACTCGAACGGGTACTGGTTGTAACGCGTCCTTGGTTCCGGGATACCAACTTCCTCCATCAGCTTGATTGCCCTCTCCTTTGCCAGACGCTTCGTCACCTTCTCGACCACGCCGCTCGCGTTTTCCTTCAGGTAATCGATCACGGCGATGGTTTCCGCATCAAAATCCCGTTTCCCATTATTTTCCAAAAGTTCCTTGCAATGCGCAACCATACCGTCCAGCTGGGACAATATGTTCTGTTTTACCTTGGCAAGGTCGGTGTAGGATGCCGGGACGACTTTCCAGTCCGGCTCCTTCCCCTTTGCCACAAGGGCATCATATTTTGCTTTCTGCTTCTCGTAGCGCTTCTTTTCCTTCCCGTTTTTCGTGATCCCGCCAAAATATTTGTCCAATTCACTCTTTAAGCCCGTGCCAAAGGTGTAGAGCATGCTGTCCTTGCGGATCTCCATGCGGTCAATCGCGTCATGGACTTTTTTCGCGCAGGCCTTGCCGGCTTCCTCGCACTCTTTCTGGTCCAACTCCCCGCGCGCAAAAACAGCGCGCTTTTCCAAAAGGAAATCAACCGCCTCCTGCTTTTTTTTGCAGGAATCCTCCGCAGAATAAACCAGTGCCTTCTTCGCGCACGCAATAAAACCGAGCATGAAATTATCATCCAGGTATTTGTGCGTAAAAGCATTCAATTCCGGGATCGGCTTCTTTGGGACTTCCGCGTTTGCAAATGTCTCATAGTAGCCAAGCGCAAAGAAATTTGGCTTCTCTAAGGCAAGGGCCGCCTTTAGGAT
>CAYMGZ010000454.1:0-2770 GCA_964390095.1 uncultured Lachnospiraceae bacterium
TTCCCCAGATTGCCCATAATGTCATAGATCGCACACCTTCGGATATTCCTTAACTCATGGAAAAACATTCCCTGGTCATCTTCTATGGAATCAATCCTTCCTTTTGTCAACCAACACATCCCTTCATGGAAATATACCCATATCACCGCTTTTTCAAAGTTTATAATGACAATATCACAAAGAGAAAAAAATGTATCTCCATACTCACTATAGAACTCTTTTACAAAATCATGGATCTCATTTGCATTCACAACAAATGGCCCCCTGTCCGGGAAGCAATAACCTACGGCAACGTAAAGTTCCCCTTCCATTTCCTGCATGTCTTGCAGGTGATATAATGTCTCCATGTCATCTACATAAGCAAGGTCCCCGATCTCCACCCGTTTTACAACGTTGAAATACAAATCTTCCGTTCTTCTCAGTTTTTTTATCTTTTTTCCAAAGACTTCATATAGCCTAGCATCAAATTCATCCCATGATATATGATCTTTTTTCATAGTGAACCCTTCTTCCATAAACAATAAATATTGGTCAAACAGCCATCCCACCAATCATGACTGTTTGACCATTTTGCGCTATATACCGTTTCCCCTGTCACCTTTCGCTGAACTGGTTCCCGATGTGGATTGTCCGGTCAAACGCCGTATAATCCGTAAGATAAAGTGTGAACGCCCCCGGCGTTTTTTTCTCGCTGTCCTCCTTGCCCTCGGTAAAGGTGTGCTCCCCGAAGCACGGTCCTGCAAAGAGCGTATCAAAACCATTGGTCGCCGCAACGGTTCCCTCCTTTACCACCAGAATTTCGCTGCCGGAAACCGGCATGTCAAACAGCGGGCCGTGCAGGAAATTTACCCCAAAAAACGCCAGTTCCACCCGCCACGGCGCGCCCGCAACCCCGGATGTCTTTACCCGGAGATCCACACCATCCTCTGCCTGTCTCACCCAGACATCCACCTGCATGTCCGGCCCATATTTTTTTTGGCGCGCGGCATTGTCCATCTTCCACCAGTCACTGGTCGCTGGGGCTTCCTCAAACGGGAGATAATACCATCCCCGCATCACCTGCCGCAGATGGTAGCTGCCATCCGAAAGTTCCTCCATCTCCTCCGCCTGAAATGCCCGGTGTTCACAAAAACTGCCACACACCTTTATTTCCAGTTTCATTGTGCCGTTGTGCAGATAGAAAAAGTTTGATTTCCCCTTCATGACCGTGTAGGTATAGCGCCCGCTGCGGCACCTTGCAATCCCCGAATCTTTATAAAATGCGTGGTAATCCCTGCTGCAAAAACTCTCCCCATACGCTATATCCCGGTACTGCGGGCAGAGCAAAAACCAGATCAGGCAGTCCGGCGCTGCGATGTGTTTCTCCGCCACCAAATCAAAAATCGTATTGCACATTTGCAAAAATTCCGGGATATTATATTTTATCCCCATCCGCAGATATTCCATGTAATATTCTGTCGGATAGACGAGCAAATCCTTGTCAAAGCGCGTGGAATTTGCCGTGAAAATACTGCCGTCCGGCTCGATGTATGTAAGCATCATGCGAAGGTTGCGCAAAACATGCTGCTCGTAGGACGCATCCCCCGTCACCTGCGATAAAAGTATCATGGCATCGTTGTTGATCCGGTTATAGTTCCCGGCGGACTTTTCCGAATACTCGCCGTCCGCGTTGCAGTCGATCCCTTCTTTTAAATAGCCGTATGCCGCATCTTCCATTTCCCTGCTGCCAAAATACCGGCTGCACGCCATCAGGACGGAAGCAATCGCCCAGCGGTGGTTCGGCGTGTGGAAACCGCCGGAAAGCACCCCCTCCCCGCCATCCTTTATGATTTCCTCCAAACGGCAAAGGATTTCCTGTTCATTTTCGGTAAGGTTTTCTTCATCCGCCCCTTTTCCTTTGCTCTCCCCTAAAACAGGCCTGCCCGCCCGCCTGCGCAGATACTCGTACACCGGAAGAAGTTTTTTCAGGCAGAACGCGGTGTCCGGGGTGGAAAAAAAGTTACAGGTAATATAGTCAAACAACCCGTTTTCATGCTGTGCCCCCCGGATGTATGTAAGCCCTGCAAGAATCCGGTTGTAAATTTCTTCATTCCGGTAAATGCTGGAGTCCGGACAGCAGTATGCCGCAATCATCGGTGCAACCTGATAGATTGCATATTTCGCCTGCACAATTCCTGTTTCATCCGGGAATCCCCCGAAGCGGGCATTGGCGCGCCCCATAATCTGGCGCTGCATGGCCATTGCTACCCGCCGCTGCGTATCTTCCAATATTTTCCTGTAATGTTGTTCCATTTTTTTCCTCACATTTCCGGCAAGGGAAGAAAGACAAACCCTGTCTTCTTCCCTTGTTTCCTTTTTCTTTCCTGTCCAAATTGCAATGTCAGTGGCACAAAAACAGGCGGATTGCATAACCGCAAGTTTGTCCAAACCCGCACGATCCCATTTTAATTTTTTGTTTTCACGCTGGAACAGATGGCGTAAACCACCAACACCACCAGCATGGCAGCCTCCAGAAAATAAATCCATCCCCCGCCAAACAGCACGGCCGCCGCATTCAGCAAAAGCACAATCCCTGCCATCAAAAACACAATGGCGGACTGCCGGTAATGCGGTTTTTTGTCCATCGCCCCACGCTCCTGCCCGGACGCGTAAAGATAGGCATTGTTAAACAAAAACCCTTTTTCCCGAAACGAGCGGATGCTGATGGCAAACGCCCCCACCGCAAACACCAAAAGGACTAGCGCCGTTATGGTTTCTTTCATGGAACCCC
>CAYMGZ010000455.1:0-2755 GCA_964390095.1 uncultured Lachnospiraceae bacterium
TGTTTTTTTTCCATATTTACAATCTTTCTATGTTAGTATGTCCCCTGCCCAAACGGCGCGGTGGCAAGGGAAGTTCCTGCTTGTATCATCTTTAGGGGTACTTTTTTTGCCCTGCCCGGAAAGAATCACACCGTCCGGCGGCGGTACTGCAGCGGGGTACAGCCGGCAACCGCTTTGAACTGGCGGTGGAAGTGCACTTCACTGCGGTAGCCGCACAAAAAGCAGAGTTGTTCCACCGTAAGGCTTGTGCCTTCCAGAAGTTCCATGGCGTGTTCGACGCGCAGCTTGATGCAGTCTTGCTGGAAGGAAATTCCAAATAATTTGCGGTAAAGATGCTGGAAATAAGACCCACTAATGCCAAGTTCCGCGGCGTACCGGGCAATGCTGTGTTCCTGCTCCGGGGAATTTTTCAGATTTAAACGGACCATGCGCAGCTCTTCCGTGTAAGGGATGGCAAGGAGCGATGCTTCCTTATGGGAATGGTCAAAAATTAAGTGGTTGAACAAAACCCGGAATAAGGCATCCGTATTTTCCGCCAAAAGTTCGGGTGGGGAATAAGATTTTTCCCACAGTAACTGGCGCAGCAGGGAGGAATAAACCCCTGTATCATGGACGGGGAAAAGTTGGTTGAGGGGTGGGAAAGGAATGGGTGTGGCGGCAACGCCATTTTTGTTTGTCGTACTTTCATCCGCAGGTTCCGAAAGATATTCAAAATGAAGCCAGTCATCGATATATTCGCTGTCCAGGCTGCGGTAATGGTATGGTGTTTTTGGGGAAATCAGCACGGCATGCCCGGGCAGGGCGGCCATTTCGCGGCCGCCAATCCAGAATTCCCCCGCCGTGCGCACAAAAAGCAGGACGTAGTTCGGAACGCCCTGTTCCCTGGAAAGATAAAAAGGATATGGGTGGCGCGCCGCGCAGCCACCGCGCAATACATGAAACATAGCAGTTTCCTCCTTGCATGTTGCCTGGCCGGGAAGGAACATTGGCCTAAAAAGCAGGATAAATCCTAAAAAGCAGGATAAATCCTAAAAAGCAGGATAAATCCTAAAAAGCAGGATTGGTTAGTTTTTGGATAGTATACGATATTGCAGTCGGAAAGTCAATGAGGTAAACTATATTTGTAAGACAAGCCGGAATGTCAAGCCGGTTCTTACAGTGTAAAAAGAACGGAGGTTTACGGACAATGGCAGAAGAATGGGTAAAACAGGCGGAAGCGCAGATCCGGGTGAAAATGGCAGCAGTGGCGGCGCGCAGCGCGCACAAAGTGCCATACACGACAAAGGGCGGGGTGTTTGACGACTGGACAAACAATATTTCATGGTGGACAAATGGTTTTTGGGGCGGCATGCTCTGGCAGCTTTACCATGTGACAAAGGATGAAAAGTACCGGGAGATGGCACAGGAGCTGGAAGAAAAGCTGGATGCCACGCTGATGGACCCGGAGGGGATGGACCACGATAGCGGTTTCCGTTGGCTTTTAACATCCGGGGCAAATTTCCGCGAGACGGGCAGGGAAGAATCCTACCGCCGCACCTTGCTTGCGGCATGCAACATGGCAGGGCGCTTCAACCCTGCTGGTAATTATATCCGTGCGTGGAACGATTGGGGAAACAAAGAAAACCGGGGGAAAAACGCAGGAGTTGCAATCATTGACTGTATGATGAACCTCCCTCTTTTATATTGGGCATCGGAACAGACAAAAGACCCGAGGTTTTACCATATTGCGGTAAGGCATGCGGATACCGTGATGGAACATTTTATCCGCGAGGACGGCTCGGTGATCCATATCGGGGAATTTGACCCGTACACCGGGGAATTTTTGCGTTCCGTCGGCGGGCAGGGCTATGCGCACGGCTCATCGTGGACGCGTGGGCAGGCATGGGCAGTCTATGGTTTTGTGCTTAGTTATTTACATACAAAGAAGGATAAATATTTGGAATGTGCACAGAAAATTGCAGACTATTTTATCGCAAATATCCCGGAAGACGGGCTAATCCCGGTAGATTTTTGTCAGCCGGAAAACTGCACATGGGAGGATTCCACGGCGGCGGCCATCGCGGCCTGCGGGATGCTTGAGATTGCGAAAGCCATCGGGGATGGGGAGGAAAGTAAATACCATAAGGCGGCGATGAAACTGCTGCGTGCGCTGTATGAAAAGCGTTGTGACTGGTCATTGGAAACGGATGCCATCACGCAGAAATGCACGGCGGCGTACCATGACAGGGAACATGAATTTACGATTATTTATGGGGATTATTATTTTATAGAGGCAATCTGGAAATTGACCAGGCAGGAATTGTTTTTGTGGTAGGTTTTTTGTGGCGGAAAAGCCACCCGACACTGTCTGGCAGAAAACCCCCTTGCGGGTGGTTCTGGAAAGAACTGCACGGGAGGGGGTTTTTTGTGGATCAGACCCGGATTTTTGCAAGCAGTGCCTCCTGCAGAATCTGGGAGAAATTCAAATTCATGGATACCGCTGCTTCGTTCAACCATTCGGGGATGGTAAGCGTTTTTTTGACGGCTTTGTTATTGTATATTTTTCGGTATTCCAAAGTGTCACAAGCGGTTTTATGGATATAATCAAAATTTGGAGTCAAGAAGATGTTTGTTATGATGGAAAGTAGTTTTTATGATATAGTCAAGGTTGAAACAACAAAAAGTTTTTCTTAGATGTATGAAAAGTAACAAAAACCAGTGGGGGTGTAATGAAGTAACGTACTTCATTACACCCCCGCTGGTTTTTTGACATGGA
>CAYMGZ010000456.1:0-2747 GCA_964390095.1 uncultured Lachnospiraceae bacterium
TTACAACTGGATGATCAACTTCCAGTATATGTCCGATGAATATGTAAAAATGTACAAAACTTCCAAGCCGGTCGGCGACGGCAAGGAGCCTGACATCTATATTTTCTCCGACCCGCAGTGGGTTCCGGGCAACCGTCCGGACGTGGACTACAGCTGCCTGTCCGACCCGCTTACGCTCTGCTACTTCGACACGAACCAGAACTGCGCTGCCATCCTCGGCATGCGGTATTTCGGTGAGCACAAGAAGGGTACGCTGACCATGGCATGGGCGATCGCAAACCGCAACGGTTATGCATCCTGCCACGGCGGACAGAAGGAATATTCCCTTCCGGACGGCAAGAAGTTCGTAGCTTCCGTATACGGCCTCTCCGGCTCCGGCAAGTCCACGCTGACCCATGCTAAGCATAACGGCAAGTATGACAAGGACGGCGGTATCAAGGTCCTGCACGATGACGCGTTCATCATCAACTCCGATACGTGCGCATCCATCGCACTCGAGCCGACCTACTTCGATAAGACCGCGGACTACCCGACGGGCTGCCCGGACAATGCTTACCTGCTTTCCGCGCAGAACTGCTCCTGCACGATGGACGAGGACGGCAAGATCCAGCTTGTGACCGAGGACATCCGCAACGGCAACGGCCGCGCGATCAAGTCCAAGCTCTGGTCGCCGAACCGCGTTGACAAGATCGACGCTCCGGTCAATGCGATCTTCTGGATCATGAAAGACCCGACCATCCCGCCGGTTGTAAAATTAAAGGGCTCCGCGCTCGCTTCCGTCATGGGCGCTACGCTCGCGACAAAGACTTCGACCGCTGAGCGTGTTGCGGCAGGCACAGATTTAAATGCAATCCGCATCGTGCCATACGCAAACCCGTTCCGCACCTATCCGCTCGTAAACGACTACGAGAAATTCAAGAAGCTCGTTGAGGAGAAGAACGTTGCATGCTATATCGTCAACACCGGCGACTTCATGGGCCAGAAGGTAAAACCGGCTGACACACTCGGTATCCTTGAGACGATTGTGGAAGGCAGGGCAAACTTTGAGAAGTGGGGACCGTTCGAGGACATCGAGATCATGTATGACTGGGACGGCAAGACATCGGATGCTTTCCGCCCGAACCTTGACGACGCGGACTACAAGGCACAGCTCAAGGCTGCGATGCAGACCCGCGTAAAGGCCGTTGAAGACTTCGCATCAAAGAAGGAAGGCTACGACAAACTTCCGGATGAGGCTCTTGCGGCGTTAAAGAAACTGGTGGATGAGCTGAACTAATTTCCCGGAACAAGGCTATAAAAAACACGCAACAAAAAAATAAAAGACAGTGCGAAAGGCAGAAAATACCTTTTGCACTGTCTTTCTTCATCTTTCCCCCATCCACTGCCCGTACTGTTCCTCCACCCCGAACTGCCGAAGTACCGCCCTTAAAATCCCCCGGTTCTTCGGGTTCCGGATATCGCTGCACGGATACCCGGCATCCCGCTCCCAGTACGGCGCGTTCGACCCCGCGGCAATGCAGGCTTCCAAAAGCCCCCGATCCACATCAAGCCCGAACCCGATCCCGTTGTTCCTCGATATCCCAGACACCACCGGATTCCCTTCCAGTGGCAGCTCGCGGTAAACGGGTCCAACCTGCAGCATGACCTTATCCGGATCTTTCGCGCTAATACTCTGCCCATACATCACCGGATATTCTTCCTCCGAATCGTCCCATATCGGCTGATTGCCAATGATCTCATAATCCCCATAATAGAACCGGTTATCCATAATATACTGCGCCGGGCAGGCATCATACCCCATTAACAGCCCTAACGGCACATCCGGGTCTGTCGTCACAATATGGTAAACCTTCACAATCAGCGGCTTCCCCATCAAAATCTCCCAATCCTTCTCCCCCTGTGTGCGCCGTTTTATTACGTCAATCAGAATCCTCCCATACCCGTAGTGGGTACGGTCAAGCGCAAAGCGGAAAAAATCCCCCTCCCCGTACTTACAATGCTTCCTTGTCCCCCCTGCAAATTCTTTCACCTTTGCCATCTGCGCATCATCCGTCTCCTTAACCCAACGCTTTAAAAACCCCGCAAGCTCCTGATCGGACATCGCGGGAAGCCCCGCCATATGCGAGGAATACAAGGTGCGCTGGTTCGTCACATTGCCGACTAAAAGATGTCCGTGGAACGAGAAATAAACGCCCTCGCCGCCCATCCTCTGCAAATTTGCGAATGTAAATTTTTTCTCCTTCCCCCGCTTCGTCTTTGGGAGGAGCTTTGTCCGGTCAGGGGAAGTCCTCACCCAATAAGTATGCTCTTCCAAATGCCCCTCCTTGTCAATGATCCATTTCCGGATCACATCCTCATTAAAATATAGGATGTTCCCCTCCCCCATATCCACACGTTCCCAGTAAGGCTCAACTTCAAGAAGCCCAAGGCAGCGGCGCTGCTCGTTTGTCAGTTCCATGGAAAATATCCCCCTCTTATCAGAGAATAAACCCATAACCTCTTTGTGTCAAGAGGATGACCCAAAATAATTACTCCCCCAAAATCCCACTTTTTACGAAAATCCAAATGAAAAACCGCTATTTTCTGATCACAAATTGCAGGAGACACTTAGGCTTATAAGAATCGGAAATAAGTTGGATAAATGGGATTTTTAATATGTTATCCTAGAACTGGTAATGGCAGCCAGAAAACGATATTTGGTTGCGATAATCAAAAAAATAGCCTCTCGGATTCATAATGAGTTGGCT
>CAYMGZ010000457.1:0-2738 GCA_964390095.1 uncultured Lachnospiraceae bacterium
TCTCCTTGACCAGGTTCCGGAACCTCACCCGCTCCTTTGGGTCAAGCCCCGCCGTCGGCTCGTCCAGAACCAAAAGCTTTGGCCGGTTTAACAGTGCCTGCGCGATCCCAAGACGCTGTTTCATCCCACCGGAATACGTTTTCACCTTCTTTTTTGCTGCCTCCGTCAGTGAAGCCAACGCAAGAAGCTCTTTCGCCCTGCGCTTTGCCTGTACTTGCCCCATTCCCTTGACCGCCGCCATGTAAAGCAGGAAATCCATCCCCGTAAACTCTGGGTAATACCCGAAATCCTGCGGAAGATACCCTAAAACGGCGCGGTAATTTTCCTCCCCTACATCCATCCCATCCAATTTCACCGAACCACCCGTAGGTTTTAAAATACCGCAGATAATACGCATCAGCGTTGTTTTTCCCGCCCCGTTTTCCCCCAATAGCCCATAGATGCCCTCGGTAAATTTTGCCGAAACCTGATCAAGGACAATTTTATTTTTGTATTGCTTGGAAACATTTT
The DNA here is from genome assembly GCA_964390095.1 of uncultured Lachnospiraceae bacterium. Lineage (GTDB taxonomy): Bacteria > Bacillota > Clostridia > Lachnospirales > Lachnospiraceae > RGIG4057. The sequence continues at coordinate 511 of CAYMGZ010000457.1, forward strand.
CAATCACAAGCTCCATATAAATTCCTCCCTCTGATTTAACATCCTAATATATTGGTACACCGTCCCACCCCCAAAAAATATCCCCGCAAAAACCCACCAGCCAAAAGCAGTGTCTTCATAAAAACCCAAACCGGACTGGCGCAGCAGGTCATTTCCGATGCTCACGAAAAAAGCAACCACGACGCAAAGATAATCCGCATCCCTCCCCGGAACCTTGCGCAGCACACCAACCCCCAAAAAAGAAGTTAACAGGTAAGGGCATAACAGGAACACAGCCACCTGCGCCAAGGAAAAACTACTGTTTCCGAACGCAAACGGAACCAGCAGGCAGCCAAGAAGCAGATTCCCGCCCCCAAGGATGGCAAGGCGCGCAAGAAGCACCATTTTCCCGGAAAACCGGGAAGCCTGCTCCAACTCCTCCATCCCATACCGTTTCGAGCGCCCGCTTTCCGTGACCAGCGATAATGCCAGGATCGGCATAAATGCGGATATCTCCCAGAGAATATCCTTCCTCAGGATACAGGCACCGACCAAAGCAGCAGAAAATAAAAATGCGGAAAACACCCAAACCCACTTCCGGATATAAGTAAACTGCATCCAAAAAAAGGTGCGTGTACTGATCGCCTGAAGCGGTGCATGGCAAAAAAATTCCTCTTTTTTCCCCGGCGGAGGCGCTTCAAACCCCTGCCCTAATATCTTTTTCATTTTTTGTTCCATCAAACATCCTCCCTTTCGTTCCCGCATGCCAGAATACCTTGTTTCCGGCACAAACAATCCACGAAACCCTGTGCGGAGCCAGCCATTGCATCCTACCAGCAGAAAAAAAGCTAAAGCTTTTTGAAAATGAACCTCCAAACGGTTCATTTTCGATTCTTCTGTGTGAAAGGGGTTACGCCCCAAAACTTTTTGCCGAACCTTCACCCCTTTCACATTTCACCCAAATACTTCTTAAATTCTTTTATGGCATTTTTAATTTTTCGCCGGACACAAAACCTTGAAATCCCATAAAGCTTCCCAATCACGGAAACCGGCACTTCATTAACATACCGAAGCAAAAGCAATTCCCGGTCAGATGCCTCCAATTTTCCCAATGCACCCTGCACAAAAACGCGCATGGAAATTTCCTCCGCGAAGTCAAACGGTTCCGCAGGCTCCACAAATTCCATAGAATCAGAAAGCGGCTGGTTTTGCTGTCTCCGGTATTCGTCAATGCACAGATTATTGGCAACCGTATATAAAAACCGCATCGCCTCGTCTTCCCGCAATCCAGGGTTATGTTTTAAAAACCGCAAAAAAGCTTCCTGCGTGATGTCCTCCGCCTTCTCACGGTGACGGGTTTTAAAATAGCAGTAACGGTAAATTTTATCATATTGTTCTTCCAAATCCATGGACACGCCAAAAACCCCCTTCTGTTATGTATAACGTTTTATGGATGGTAAATGTGCGGCTTACCCCAAAATTATATCCGATCTTTTAGCGTTTGGCATCCGGAAACGGAAATCCACATTCCCCGGCGTTCACCTGCCCGCAACCATTTCCCCTACGCGCCCCAGCGCAGAAAAAAAGGAAGGCTTTCCGGAAAATTACAGGAAGCCTTCCCAACATACCATTCGTTTTTATGCTATCACTTTCGTCCTGAGACATCAGCACACCATGCGGATTAACGTTTCATAACCAGGTGATCGAAACCTCTGCTATACTTTGCGTGCACTTTATCTCATGCCGGACCGTTGCAAACCCAACCCATGCAGATAAATATCCGGAAAATGGTAACGGACAGAATCTGGTACTTTCCTCTGGTATTGCTTTAAAACCCCAATGTTGATCAAATTTAATATTTCATCTTTCGGATTTTCAAAACCGCTGCGTTGCAATGCAAGGTTGAGCGCATCTTCATCCACAGGGGATCTTTGCACCGTATCTTTTAAACTATCAAAAAATTTAGCATATTCAATGAATTCTTCTTTTAGGTCAATTACTCTTTTTTTGGATACCTCTGGCAGCACATCTTCAAAACATCTTGGACGGATAATGCTTTTTGACAAAGCAGGATTCCCATCTTTCTTTAATTCTGTTTCTTTCCTTGCAGCATTTGCAAAAATATCAATCATGCTTCTGGGTACAATAACCCCCTGCGTATCCGCCAGCCTGTTTTTAAACCAGTTATAAGTAGATGCCTTATTACCACTTCCCATTTTTACACCGACCAATGCGGATAGCATATCCCG
>CAYMGZ010000458.1:0-2733 GCA_964390095.1 uncultured Lachnospiraceae bacterium
CAGCACCCCCTCCTCATGTGCCTTGGAAATTTTTTCCGGCAACAGCAGGCGCTTCGTTAAATCCTTCGAAACCTCCCCCGCAATCAGGTCGCGCTGCGTCGAGGCAATGATCGCGTTCTTGTTGGAATTCTCCTCCATCACATCTTTATTGTCATGTCGGATCAGGCTTAAAATGGAGTCGTCCGTCGTGTTTGCCTTACGCACAAGTTCCCTTGTATAACGGTACAAAATATACGTTTTTGCAAGCGTATATTTGCCATCCTCCATCAATTTCTCCTCGATGACATCCTGGATCTCCTCCACCTGCATCGTCGGCTTCCCCAGTGACTCAATCGCCCGCACAATGCCCTCGATCTTTCCCTCGGAAATCTTGTCCTTCATCTTGACTTCGTCGTTCGCCTTGCGGATTGCCACAAGGATCTTGTTCCGGTCATACTCGACAACGCGCCCGTCCCGTTTGATTACTTCCATTGTGTTACACCCTTTCTGTGCTGCCGCACATGGCAGCCAACCACCATGCACGGATATATGCTTTTTATTATGTAAGATGCCCGGATTTCCCTCCGGCCATACCACGGCAGCCATCCTTCTTTTATGCCGCCGCCCTATAAGCATACCACAGGATTTTGGATTTGTCCACTGTATCTTGTAATATTTTGTGTCTTTTCCATTTTTATACCACTAGATATAGTGTTTTGCTTCCTTTGTTTCCTTTCCTGCCTTTTCACGGCAGGACAAGTTTTTATGCGGACATGTCAAAACCTGTACTTGGTCAATCCGGTTTTTCCTGACCGCCTTCCAAGTTTTTATGCGGGCACGTCAAAATCCCTGCTTTTTCCTTCCCGGGATACCAGACTTAGGGCTGCCCCACATAACCATCGTACTTGCCTTCCCCTAACCCCATGCCAATCAGCACCGGGATTTCAGGGGGTATCCCGTCCTTTTCTACATAAACATAATCCCCAATCAATTGATAAAGGTTGCGGATATGATAGTCCAGCCCATCCCGCTCCTTCGGCATCGCTTCCTCCACCTGCCCTTTTAGCGCCAAAAGCCCCATGTCCTCCGTCACCGGAAGTTTCAAAAGCCGCGCCGCAAGCCCGCAGGCATACGCGCACTCGTAATCCGAGAGCATGGCGGACAAAACATCCTCAAACGCAATCTTTTGTTCCACACCCTGTTTCGCACAAAACGGTACCATCTGCCCTCGCCCTCCCAGCACCAAAAGCCTAAAAAAGATTTTTCAGATATCCTCGATCTGCCAGTCGATTGGCTCTGCCCCGTGCTCCGCAAGGAAGGTGTTGGCCTGGCTAAAGTGCTTGCAGCCAAAAAATCCCCGGTAAGCCGACAGCGGGCTTGGGTGCGGTGCCTTTAGGATCAAATGCTTCGGGTTTTTTAGCATTGGGATTTTGCTCTGCGCCGGTTTGCCCCAGAGCATATAAACGACAGGACGGTCCTGCGCGTTCACCGCCTGGATAATTGCATCTGTAAATTTTTCCCATCCGTGCCCCTGATGCGAGTTCGCCTGATGTGCGCGCACGGTCAGAACGGTGTTGAGCAACAGCACGCCCTGCTCGGCCCATTTTTTCAGATAACCATTGTTCGGGACCGCGCAGCCTAAGTCATCGTGCAGTTCCTGATAAATATTCTGCAGGGATGGCGGAATCTCCGTCTGGCTCGGCAGCACGGAAAAACTTAAGCCGTGTGCCTGGTTTTCCCCATGGTATGGGTCCTGTCCAAGGATGAGCACCTTCACCTTGCTTAACGGCGTAAAATGCATCGCGTTAAAAATATCGTCCGCCGGCGGGTAAATGACGGTTTTTGCATATTCCTCCTTCACAAACTCAAATAATTCCTTGTAGTATGGCTTGCGAAACTCCGGCGCAAGCGCTTCCTGCCATTCGTCTGACAACATTGCCATAGTGTCCGCTCCTTTCTGATTATGAGTTCCGTATGTGCCCCTCCCAGTACCCAATGGCCGGGGGAGGGCATTTCTGTCCGCATGGCTCCCAGAAATTCCCTCCCGGGTACTGTCCGGGCACATACTGATTTTAAGTTCCGTATGTGCCTTATTTTGTCTTATTTTGGCATAGTTTAGTATAACACAATATATTCATTGACTGCAAGGGCAACTGTAAAAAATCCGAGCCGGTTATGTTTCGTTCCTTTCATATAATATTTTTCCCGCGACCATCCTAAGACTTTCTTCCCGTCCAAAAGAATATCCAAAAGTCTTCTGCCCCACATCTTCCATATCCGCATAGCCCGCCCACCGTTCACATTGTGTCATTACTATTTTGACCATCTTCCTGCCTTCCGGCGGATAACCGTGCTTCTATTAATGCAATATCTGCCAAATCTTTTTCCCTGCCAAGTTTCTTTTTCATCTGTATCAGCCCATCCACACACACGACAGGAACACCATTTACTATTTCCACGAAACCCTCCACCCAATTTTCAAAAATCTCAATATTTTCGGAATACAAAATTTTTCTGGTTCCATCTTCATAGCGTAAAGTTACATAACCCTGCCGCTCTAATTCGTCTGCCAAAAATGTACTACATCCAAGATCAATATCATGCGTTTGGGAACGAAACCCATGCAAAACCATAGCTGCGCCTGCAACTACCCAGTATTCCTTTTCCGGGAAAGGAAGTTCCAAAAGCCGTTGAAGCAAAGAATATTTGTCAAACATTTTGATCCCCCGATTTCATTCCTCTAAAATCCATCAC
>CAYMGZ010000459.1:0-2705 GCA_964390095.1 uncultured Lachnospiraceae bacterium
TCTGTTCCGCTTTTTCTTTCTCCGTTACATTGAAAAAGAAAAGTGCGGCTCCTTTTACAATATTTTCAGATTGGATCGGGTCAGCGTCAACTTGATAGCTTTCTTCATACAGCCGGATGGTATTTTCGCCATGTTCCCCCAAAAGGGCTTTTGCAAGGATTTCCTGTAGTTCAAGATTACGGCATAAAGACAGCATATCCGAACCGATACAGTCGGTATCAGCGCCTAACAGTTTTTTTGCCGCAGGGTTGATGCTGATAATTTTCCCCTTTGGATTTAAGAGGACCATGCCTTCGTTCATGCTGCCGATAATCGTATTCAATTCGTTTTCTTTTTGGAGGAGTTCGGCCTTTTGCCTTTGTAACTGTTTTTGCTGGCTGTCGATGCGCCGCAAAAAAGGAGAAAGTTCATCATAACCTTCATTTGACAAAGGATCGTCAAGGTTGATTTTATCCAATGGTTTTACTATTTTTTTAGAAACCTGGGTGGCTAAAACAATGGAAAGAACCACTGCAATCACAAATATAATGCAGATTGGCTGTGCCATACCCAAAAGGAGCATCAGAATGGAATTTTGGGATATGGAAAGCCGTAAAACAGTACCATCATCAAGTTTCTGCGCGGAATAAAACGAACGTTCCATCAAGGTCGCGGAATACCGCCTGCTTTCCCCGTAGCCCGAGGAAAGGGCTTCCTGCACTTCCTCCCGTTCCAGATGGTTTTCCATTTCCGAAATATCCGATGCGCTGTCAAAAATGACATTTCCGCCTGCATCAATCCATGAAATACGGTAGTTTCCAACTTCCAAATTATGGAAATAGTCAATGCCTTCATTCGCAACCCCCTGTGCGGCGAGGGATGTCTGCATTTTTAGCTGTTCCTGCAAGGTATTCGAAAAGTATTCATACAGAATGCCCATGATCAGGATAAGCGAAGCGAAAAAAACAGCCAATGCGACAAGGCATATGGAATGAAAAATACGTTTTGTCATGCTTCCGCCTCCATTCGGTATCCAACACCCCGCACAGTCTCAATATAGCGCCCGCATTCGCCTAATTTTGTCCTAAGCGTTCCGATGTGGACATCGATGGTCCGGGTTTCCCCTATATAGGAGATGCCCCAAATCATTTCAAGAAGCTGGTCGCGTGTAAACACCCGTCCGGGGTTTTCCATGAAAATCTGGAGTAACTTATGTTCTTTTAATGTCAACGGGATACGTTCTTTGTTCACGAGTACAACATATGTTTCCATATTTAATTCCAAATTCCCGATTTTGAGCGTTTTCGTTTCTTCTTTAGGGGCTGTGCGCCGCAATACCGCCCTGACGCGGGAAATCATTTCCATCATTCCAAATGGCTTTGTGAGGTAATCGTCAGCCCCCAGGTCAAGCCCGGTTACTTTATCGTATTCCGTCTGTTTGGCTGTTGCCATAATAACAGGTATATTCTTTGTCGCCGGCTGTGTACGGAGCTTTTTTAATATGGAAATGCCGTCCTCACCGGGAAGCATGATATCAAGCATAATAAGCTGAGGCTTTTCGGTCCGCAAAGCATCGAAAAGACTGTTGGCGCAGCCAAAACCTTTGGCTTCAAACCCGGCAGAATTTAATGTATATATCATCAGATCACGAATGGAACTATCATCTTCGACACAAAAAATCATACAAGTCCACCCCTTTCTTTATTTTAAGGAAACATGTTCCACGTCCCATGGCAGCATGTTCATCCTTCCTTATTCCCTGTAATAGAAAATAATACCCATTTTGCAATATTTACTGCATGGTCCCCGATACGCTCAAAATATTTTGCAATCATCAAGAGGTCAATCGCGTATTCGCCGTCCGCTTCGGGTTTGCTGAAAAGATCAATCAATATTTTCTTGACCCGGTCAAAAAAACCATCCACGACATCATCATAATCGATCACGGCTTTTGCCATTCCCATATTCTTTTTCACAAAAGCGTCGATGCTGTCCGTCACCATCTTGATCACGGCAATCGACATATCGTGGATGATTTGTGTATCGGCAGTGGCATAGATATTGGCCAGCGTAATAATTTCTGCAATATCCGCGGACTGGTCCCCGATTCTTGCCATGTCCGTTACCATTTTCAGCGCGGATGAGACAATCCTTAAATCTTTTGCCACAGGCTGCCTTTGCAAAAGCAATTTCAGGCACATGGTTTCGATCTCGCGCTCCTTTTGGTCTATTTGGGCAGAGAGGTCAGGAACGGCTTTTGCAAGTGCAGGGTTTCCTTCCGTCAGGGCTTTTGCGGACATGGCAATTGCATTTTCGCAAAAAGCCCCCATGGTAATCAACTCTTTCTTTAATAAATCTAACTGTTCATCAAATCCGAGACGCATCATCCAAACCTCCCTGTAATATAGTCTTCCGTCCGTTTGTCCTGTGGCATGGAGAATAGTTTTTCTGTCTCCCCAAATTCTACCATCTCCCCAAGCAGGAAAAACGCCGTCCGGTCGGAAATCCGGAGTGCCTGCTGCATATTATGTGTCACAATGACAATGGTATAGTTCTTTTTTAATTCTGTGGCAAGTTCCTCTACCTTTACTGTAGAAATTGGGTCAAGCGCGCTGGTCGGTTCATCCATCAGCAAAACTTCCGGCTCCACCGCTAACGCACGGGCAATGCAACGCCGCTGCTGCTGGCCGCCCGACATACCGAGCGCGGACTTTTTCAGCCTGTCT
>CAYMGZ010000460.1:0-2703 GCA_964390095.1 uncultured Lachnospiraceae bacterium
AATGGAAGAAATCTATGCGCGCGGGAAGCTCCCCGTAATCGTCGGCGGAACCGGGTTTTATATCCAGGCCGTCACGCGGGCGGTTGATTTTGCGGAGTCGGAAACGGATGTGGCCCTGCGGGAGGAATTGTTTGCCTTTGCAGAAAAACATGGCGCTGCGGCGCTCCATGAACGCCTTGCCGCCATCGACCCGGCGGCGGCGGAGAAAATCCACGAAAACAACATCAAGCGGACCGTCCGGGCATTGGAATACCACGCGCAGACCGGCGGGCGGATCTCGGAGCACAATGAAGAACAGGCGGGGCATACCTCGCCGTATGAGCTATATTATTTTGTATTGACCGCGCCCCGCGAAACCTTATATGGAAACATCAACCGGCGCGTGGATGAAATGATGGAAGCCGGGCTGCTTGCGGAAGTAAAACGCCTGAGGGCGGCAGGGCTGACACGCGGGATGGTCTCCATGCAGGGGCTTGGTTACAAAGAGCTTTTCGCCTGCCTTGACGGGGAGCTCACACTCCCGGAGGCAGTGGAGCAGATCAAGCTTGACACAAGGCATTTTGCAAAACGGCAGCTGACTTGGTTCAAGCGCGAGGAATCGGTGGTCTGGATCGATAAAGCAGAATATGGTTTTGATGAGGGAAAGATATTGGAAGCGGTGCTTGGCATGCTGCCAAAGCGGTTCATTGGATAAGATTCTAAAAAAAGCTGCCGGGAAGGCGGCGGAATGAGAGGGAATATGAAAGAGAAGGATGAATTGAAAAAAAATGTGGACGAACTGAAACGGATTGCAAAAGAGCCTGCCACAAGGCGGAAATCCCTGTTGACACCAAATGAGCGCTCGGTTGTGTTCGGGATTTTATTTGCCTTGTTTGCCGGGCTTTTGACGCTTTCGCTTGACCTGATCACGGTTCCGGAAAGTGATACGGCACTCTGGGTCCTGATGGTATTTTTGTATGCGCTTTTGATTGCGGCGACGGTTTTCATCGAGCGGCTGCTGATCAAAAAATTTTCCATCCGGCGCACATTATATTATGTGATCGCACATCTTATCCTCCTTGTGGCAATCATCACCTTGATTGTGCTTGGGGTAAACCATCCGGAATCCGTGTATGAGGTTTCCACGGAATTTTCTTACGCGATGGCACTTGGCTTCACGGAAGTTGCACTTTTTTTATACCATCTTGGGAGGGTGGTCGTGCTTGCCATCATGAACCATTCAAAAAACAAAACAAAGAAAAAATAAAAAACACTGTTTTTGCGGTGGAATGGGGGAAAAATGGATACGACAAAACAAATGTATTTGGAACTTGGTATTTCAGAAAAGCTATACGGCCACGCGCAGGCAATCCTTGAAAAGTTAAAGCCGCGTTTTGAGGCGATTGATGAAGTTGCGGAATACAACCAGATGAAAGTATTGAAGGCAATGCAGAAAAACAAAGTGTGCGAGGCACATTTCGCGGCATCCACGGGATATGGTTACAACGATGCCGGGCGTGACGCGCTGGAAGCGGTCTATGCGGACGTGTTCCACACAGAGGCTGCCTTGGTGCGCCCGCAGCTTACTTGCGGAACCCATGCGCTTGCCGTGGCGCTCTTTGCAAACCTTCGGCCGGGGGATGAACTTCTTTCCCCGGTCGGGAAGCCGTATGATACCTTGGAAGGCGTGATCGGGATCGGGCAGGGGGTGGGCATGGCCGGGCAAAATGGCATGCCGCACCGCACGGGGAGCCTGTGGGAATATGGCGTTGGCTACCGTCAGGTTGATCTCCTTGCGGACGGTGGGTTTGACTTTGACGGCATCCGCAAGGCGGTCAACAAAAACACGCACCTTGTCACAATCCAGCGTTCCAAGGGATACCAGACCCGCCCGACCCTGTCGGTGGCTGCCATCGGCGAGCTGATCCGCTTTATTAAGGGGATCAAACCCGACGTGGTCTGCATGGTGGATAATTGTTACGGTGAATTTGTCGAGACCATAGAGCCTAGCGATGTCGGGGCAGATTTATGTGTCGGGTCCCTGATCAAAAACCCCGGGGGCGGCCTGGCCCCAATTGGCGGCTATATCGCGGGAAGGGCGGACCTGATTGAGCAGTGTGCTTACCGGTTGACGGCACCGGGGCTTGGCAGCGAGGTCGGGGCGACGCTTGGCCTGAACCAAAAATTTTTCCAAGGCTTTTTCCTTGCCCCGACGGTGACGGCGGGGGCGTTAAAAGGGGCAATCTTTGCGGCGGCACTCTATGAGTCCTTTGGATACCCGGTCATCCCGGACGGGCAGGAGGAACGCCATGATATCATCCAGGCAGTCACATTAGGGAGCAGCAAGGCACTTATTGCGTTCTGCAAGGGCATCCAAGCCGCCGCCCCGGTGGATTCCTTCGTGGACCCGGAGCCGGGGGACATGCCGGGCTACACTTCGCAGGTCATCATGGCTGCAGGGGCGTTCGTGCAGGGAAGCTCCATCGAGCTTTCGGCGGACGGCCCGCTTGCAAAACCTTACGCCGTCTATTTCCAGGGTGGGCTGACATGGTACCACGCAAAGCTTGGGATCCTGCGGGCGGCGCAGGAACTGGTTAATGCCGGATGTGTCATATGTGATGATGCCGGTTATCACAAAATTTGCGGGAAATAAAACAGTTTTCCGGGGTGGGGCATACCGATTTTACCACCGGTATGTCACGGACAAGAAATTTTCGATTGAGA
>CAYMGZ010000461.1:0-2692 GCA_964390095.1 uncultured Lachnospiraceae bacterium
AAAACCAAGATGGAACATGAGGAAGAGACCTTGAAGCTAAGGGAACATCTGGCCGTGTTGTCCCGGGCCGTGAAAATGTTGTTTGCGCTGAGCCCGGGCTATATCATATGCACTATGGCAAAAGCATTTTTGGGGGCGGCAATCCCGTATGTGCCAATCTATTTTTCAGCGCGGCTTCTGGATGCGATTTTGTATGGCGCACCGCTCCAGGTGGTTGGCGGGTATGCAGGGCTTACGGTCGGGCTTGTTTTTTTGCTTAACCTTTTGCTTACTTGGGTGGATGTGGCAAAGGAGGTGTGGGAGGGGCAGCTGTACCGGGAGCGGGATTGGATGTTTTCGGAAAAAGGGATGGCCATGGAGTATTCCGGCACGGAAAACCGTGAGGTGGCATTGTTGCTTGCACGTATCCGTGAGGAAAGCAACAGCGGATATAACTTGTTTTTCCTTTATCACAGCCTTGCGGCAGGGATCGGGCATCTTACGAGCATTATATTTTCCATCTCCTTGCTGGTTTCCTTTTTTACGATCCGGGCAGTGGGGGGCACAACCAAGCTTGGCATGGTGGCAGGGATTTTTATGACTATTATATGTGGCATTTTTTGTACTGCACAAGAAAATAAGATCAATGTAGATTATTTTCGTAAAAATGTAAATGCAAATATACTAACAGGAAAGTACCGGAGATTGGTCGGGGATTATTTGGCAGGAATGGAGATCCGCCTTTACGGGATGGAGAAGAAAATCGTTTCTGGCCGGGCGGGGGCGGAGATGGAATATTTTAGAAATTGCATGGAACGGAATAAAAAGGGGGTGGTTTTTTTGCTTCCGGGTGTGGTGCTGACCCACCTTTTCAAATTTTTCCTTTATCTGGTGTTAATCGCCGCCGCAATTTCCGAAGCCATTTCGGTCGGTTCAATCGCGAAATATGTCGCCTGTGTCATGCTTTTGCTGGAAGCAGTTTCCGGGCTGATCCGCGCCATGCAGCGGCTGTGTTCCAATAATTATTACCTGAAGCGGTATTTTTCATATTTTGATATCCCAAATGACATGTACCAAGGGTCGCTGACGGTGGAAAAACGCTTGGACAATGAATATGATGTGGAGTTTGAGGATGTCTCGTTTTGTTACCCGGACACGGAAAATTATGCGCTGCGCCATGTCAATGTAAAATTCAAGGTGGGGGAGAAACTTGCCGTGGTCGGGATGAACGGGAGCGGCAAGACAACATTCATCAAGCTGCTGTGCCGGCTTTATGACCCGACGGAGGGGAGGATACTGCTCAACGGTGTGGATATCCGGAAATACGACTATGACGAGTATATGTCGATCTTTTCGGTGGTGTTTCAGGATTTTGCGCTTTTCTCGTTTACGGTTGGGCAGAATGTGGCAGCGGCAAAGGAATACGACCAGGCGCGCGTGGAGGATTGCTTAAGGCGTGCGGGGTTTTCGGGGCGGCTTGCGGCGATGCCTGCGGGGACAAAGACCTACCTGTACAAGGATTATTCGGGTCAAGGGGTAGAGATTTCCGGCGGGGAGGCGCAAAAGGTTGCGATTGCGCGGGCGCTTTATAAGGATGCCCCGTTCCTTGTGCTCGACGAGCCGACGGCGGCGCTTGATCCGGTGTCGGAATATGAGGTGTACAGTAAGTTCAATGAGATTTCCGGGGAACGCACGGCAATCTATATCAGCCACCGGCTGGCTTCGTGCCGCTTTTGTGACAGGATCATAGTGTTTGACGCGGGGCAGGTCGTGCAGGAGGGCCCGCATGAGGAGCTGGTTTTGGAGAAGGGCGGGAAGTATTATGAATTGTGGAATGCGCAGGCACAGTATTATGTGGGGGCGCAGAGGGAAACGCCCAAAGCCAACCCGGATGCCACCGATGCCGGGAAAGGGAATCAAGAACATGGGGAAAAGGTAAGTATGGGTGGGTACGCCGGAAAATAATGCGTGGTATGTTACAAAAATGTCACCATAAAACAAAAACCGCCGCGATACGGGGTATGGGAACCGGTTTGGTTCCCACGCCCTATATCGCGGCGCTTCCTGTGACTTGCGGTGTTTTTACATAGGGAATCTTCCCGAAAAGTCTTTCCCTAAAATAGGAAATCTGAAAATATTACCGGGTTATTCTACATTGATAACTTTGGTTGCGATTTTCTTGCCATCCGCCCATACCCGCAGATAATCCTTGCCTGCGGTCTTTGCGCTTACCGTGATCTCAAGTTTTCCGGCATTCCTTCTGACAACAACAACATCCCTGACCGAAGTAGCCCAAGAAATATCCTTTGCCTCAAATCCATGAAGTTCAACGGCGTAGGTTGCCACATCGCCCACATTTAAAAGGTTCTCACCCTCTACGAAAGTAGCGCTTGCCTTTTCGACGGTTACTTTCGTCGATACGGTCTTGGATGTGCCGTCCGCTGCCGTAACCGTTGTTTTGATGGTTGCCGTACCTTCTGCAACCGCAGTGATGGTTCCGTCCTCATCCACAGTGGCAACTTCATTTTTGCTGCTTGTGTAGGAAACGTCCACATCGTCCGCATCGACGGCAACAAGGAAGGTGTCGTCCACGGTACCGCCCACATACAGGGTTGCCTTTGCCGCGATATCCGCCGTAACTGCGTCAAAGTCGAAAGAAGGAAGTGGAGTAACCTCCACTGCCGGGGTGGCGGTCGGAAGCGGGGTCACAAGC
>CAYMGZ010000462.1:0-2681 GCA_964390095.1 uncultured Lachnospiraceae bacterium
TGGGTTTCACTATATTATATGGTAGAGGGCAATGATACACGATATAACAGATGCAGTTTGTTTTTTCTGGCAATGACAAATATATCAGGAATGGGGAATACAATTTGCATCTTTTACCATAAATGTGGCCGGGTACGGACCGTGTCCGGAAATCAGTGGCAATAAAGGAGGAATTACTTTGCTGGAAATTAGGAAAGACGAGGCGGATATCGCAGCGAGGATTTTAGTGATAGGTGTTGGCGGCGCGGGGAACAATGCGGTGAACCGCATGATTGAGGAAGAAATCCAGGGGGTCGAGTTTGTCTGCGTGAATACGGACAAGCAGCATTTAAGGAATTGTAAGGCGCAAAATTGCATACAGATTGGCGAGAAGCTCACAAAGGGGCTTGGCGCGGGGATGATGCCGGAAATCGGTGAGAAGGCGGCGGAGGAAAACCGCGAGGAGCTCACGGAGATCATAAGGGACCATGACATGGTCTTTGTCACCTGTGGCATGGGCGGGGGCACCGGCACGGGGGCGACCCCGGTCGTGGCGCAGATTGCGAAGGAGCTTGGCATCCTGACCGTCGGCATCGTGACGAAGCCATTCCGTTTCGAGGCAAAACAGCGCATGAACAATGCGCTTGGCGGTATTGAGCGGCTCAAGGAAAATGTGGACACGCTGATCGTGATCCCGAACGACAGGCTTTTAGAGATCGTGGAGCGCCGCACCTCGATGCAGGATGCGCTGCGCAAGGCGGACGAGGTGCTCCAGCAGGGTGTCCAGGGGATCACGGACCTGATCAATGTGCCGGGGCTGATCAACCTTGACTTTGCGGATGTCCAGACGGTCATGAAAAACAAAGGGATTGCGCATATCGGCATCGGTGTCGGTTCCGGGGATAATAAATGTATTGATGCAGTCCAGCAGGCGATCACAAGCCCACTGCTTGAGACAACGATCGAGGGGGCTTCCCATGTCATCCTCAACATTTCCGGTGATATCGGGCTGGTTGAGGTGGATGAGGCGGCTACATACATCCAGGAGAAGATTGGCGATGAGGCCTATGTGATTTTTGGTGCGGTGCCGGATGCGTCGGTGCCGGAGCAGGTGACGATCACAGTGATTGCGACGGGGCTTGAGGAAGTCGGGCAGGCATCGGGCAGGAAAATGGGTATTTCAGGACAAAAGAGTAACCCGTTCGAGCACCCGTCCGAGTCCACACAGACCCAAAACCCGGCGGGGACCAGACCGCAGGGGCAGACAAGCTATTATGGTTCGCCGGCCGGCGGCGGGATTTACCATACGCAAAACCCGTCAGGCACGTACACGCCACGGCCTCAGCCGGAGCCGGAAAAATACCCAATGCCGGAGAGGTACCCGAAACCGGAGAAATATCCAAAACCGGAACCTTCTGACAAAAACGAGGGGATCAAGATCCCGGAATTTTTGATGAAGAGCAGCCGGAGAAAATAACTTTCCCGGGGAGGCGATTATATCAATTGTGCAAATTCGACAAAAAATTCGGGTTTTGGTGGATAGTTCTTTGTCTTTTTTGTGGAAAACTAAATTTTACAAAATTTACCAAAAAGCAGGCAGCTTTTGCGGGAAACCGCATGGTGTCTGCTTTTTTTGGTTTTATCTCGTTCCTTTTTGTAGAAAAAGGAAGTAGAAAAAATCAGGAACACACTTTGATTTGACAAAATATACTGTAAGAGGATGGTATAATCGTTTTGTAATAAAGGAAGACAGATAGGGGAGAAGGTGAGGGGACAGTGCCGGAATGCTATTATCCGGACATTGCTTTTTTGGTCAACTTTTTTCTGGATTACATATTACTTTATGTAACATGCCGCCTGAGGAGGCTTCCGGCGGCGAGGGGAAGGCTCTGCCTTTCGGCGGCGGCGGGCAGCCTGCTTGCGGTTTTGGTGACGGCATCCGGGGCAGGCGGCATGGCAGCGGCTTTTTTGTTTGGGGGCATCCTGATGTGTGCGCTGGCCTTTGGCGGGCGCGGGATAAGGGGGAATCTCCTGGCACTGTTTTTCTGCACTTTTGTGATGGGTGGGATGTTATATGCGTTAAGCGCGTTCCTGCCCGAAAATCTTATATTTGCCGGAAAAATGTCGGATATGTCAGGAAATGCAGGAAATGCAGCGGGGATCGTGCCGAAAGCCGTCTGTTTGAGTGTTTTTACGGTGTTGGCGGCGGCCTTGCTGCTGTGGATGATCCGGATGCACCGGGAGAAGGAGGGGAAGCCCGTTTATTTTGTGAGGTTTTGCATCGGGGAAGTTCCCTACCGCTGCAGCGGGCTATTGGATACCGGGAACGGGCTTTACGACCCGTTCCGCAAAAAGCCGGTGCTCTTGCTTACGGCACCGGAACTGAGACAGCCATTGGAAGAATTTTGCAAAAAACAGCCGGAGAAAGTGCGTTATATCCCATATTGCGCGGTCGGGACCAGAGAGGGGATGCTTTGCGGCGCGGAGCTTGCAGAGGTGGTCATCGAGACCAGGCCAAAGGAAACCAAGCTCTCATCCATTCCTGCCGTGTACGCAGGACTCTCCGGGCAGGGCAGAACCTACCAAGCCATCCTGCACCCGGATTTTTTCAAATAAAACAGTTATGCGGGACTAAATACAGCATATGCCAGTACCATGCCGGAAAAGAAAGTCTGGGAGCCATGCGGACAGAGTTTCTTTTC
>CAYMGZ010000463.1:0-2677 GCA_964390095.1 uncultured Lachnospiraceae bacterium
TGATGCGGTCGGGAATGATTTTATTTTATTTGACACCTACACCTGCGGCAAGAATGGGCAGAGCGCTCCGGTCTCGGCAGGGGGACCTACGGTGCGCGTAAAGAAGCTGACGGTGAATTAAGGCGCTGCCTGCAGAACGTAATTTCAAAAACCTAAAACCGGATTTTGGGTTTGCCGGCCTTAAACCGCACCAAAACCCAGGGCACGGGCTGCCCTGAAAAATAAGCCGAAACAGGGAAATGGAGGCTGGAAACCAAAATTTTAAAGCCTTGGTTAGAATGCCGCATACGCGGCGGAATGAGAGGAAACATGAAAGAAAAATATATGGGTACCGAAACCGAATCTACGGTAAAAATTGAGGAAAATAAAATTGTTTCGTTCGATAAAAATAACATAACTTACTATTCCTTCCGTGTGGGCAAAGACGGCTTCCTCGGCGTACATTATCAGGAGGGGGAAATGTCGGACGAGGAGGGCTACGCGAAGGCGGAGCAGAATCTGGAGCTGAAAAGGCCATATGCGTTTGAACTGGAGACCGGGGAGCGCCACCGTGACAAAACGGAACGGGTATTTTCGGATAAGGAGCTGATGGATATGACGAGGGAGGCACTGGAGCATATCCACTCCAAATATCCGGATTTCCGGCTGGACGGGGGAATCCGGCAGCGGAAAACACTTTCCCGGCAGGAAAATGACCGTGGCTTAAATTATTCGAACGCGGATTGCTCGGCGCATGCGGATTTTTCCTTTAAGCACAAAGACAGCAAAGATATTTCGGACGGCTGGTTCGGGATTGGGGAGCGCAATTTTTCGCTTGAAAAACTCTATTCGATGGCGGATAATTATCTGTCGAATTTTGAAAAAGAGGTCCAGCTTCCGGAGGAAATCATCATCCAGATACAGTATTACGGCTTGCTTGGGAAGCTGCAGGAAAGCCTTGATGCGGAGAAGCTCTGCCTTGGGACATCCCTTTTGACAGGAAAACTCGGGCAGAAAGTTTTTTCCGACCGTTTTACGCTCTGCCATGATGTGACGGACAAGGAATGCTGGCACGATGATTTCTATGACGGCGAGGGGATTGTCCTTCCTGGTGACAAGCTTACTTATGTGGAAAACGGGGTCGTGCTGCGGGGGTATGCCGACAAGAGGATCGCAAAAAAATACGGCGTGGAGCATACCGGGAGCGCATGGAGGAATTTTACCGATGTGCCATCGAACGGAAAGGTCATACTCCGGATCACAAGGAGCGATAAAACGGTGAAGGAGCTGCTTGACGGGAGGCTTTCCATCGTGCCTGTCCGCTATAGTGGCGGCGGTTTTAACGAGAAGGGCGAGTATGTGATGCCGGTGCAGATGGCGTATCTTTGCGACGGTGAAAAATTCCTCGGCAGGCTGCCGGAATTTACGCTGGTCAGCAATATGTTTGATATGTTCGGCGACGATTTCATCGGCGTGGGCAGCGACAACCCGGTGTTTAATGACAAGCAGATTCTTGTGCGGATGAAGCTTGGGCACACCTAAATAGAGTATTGTTTCAGGACTGCCATAGACGGTAAAAAGCACTGGATCAGTAAGGGGGCGGATTTTATGGGGAAGCGGATTCCGATCGGGATTGAATTTTACAAAGAGATGGTGGATAAGGATTACTATTATGTGGATAAAACGCTGCTTATAAAGGATATTCTGGATAGCGGCATCAAGGTCGGTCTTTTCACAAGGCCGCGCCGTTTTGGGAAGACGCTTACCCTGAGTATGTTAAAAACCTTTTTTGAGGACGAGCGGGACCGTTTTGGGGAGAAAATTGACAACCGCGCGTATTTTGAGGGGAAGAAAATTGCGGCCTGCAGCGGGGATTATATGGAACAGCAGGGACAGTTCCCTGTTATCAGCTTAACGTTAAAATCGGCAAAACAGCCGAATTTTGAGATGGCGTACCATGTTTTGCAGGATAATATTCGGGAAGAATTCCGGAGGCACTGGTATGTTTATGAGAGCGGTGTATTACAGGAAGATGAAAAACAAAAGTTTACGAAAATTATGGAGGGGGAGGCTGATTCTTCCGACTACGCAACTTCCCTTGCCTTTTTATCGGGCTGCCTGCAAAAATACCACAATAAAAATGTTGTCATTTTAATCGACGAGTATGATGTACCACTGGAAAACGCTTATTTTGAAGGCTTTTTCGATAAGATGATTTCTTTTATCCGCTCGCTTTTTGAGTCCGCGCTAAAAACCAATACCGCCCTGGAATTTGCGGCAGTCACAGGCTGCCTGCGCATCAGCCGCGAATCCATTTTTACCGGCCTGAATAATCTTGAGGTAATCTCCATCTTAAACTGTAATTATTCGGGATATTTCGGCTTTACGCTGCCGGAGGTGCAGGAAATGTTGAACCATTATGGCTTGGCAGAGAAGGAGCAGGAATTAAAGGAATGGTACGATGGTTATCTGTTTGGGAATGCGGATGTTTATAATCCGTGGAGCGTGATCAATTATGTAAAAGCTGCTGTCACGGATTTTCATGCGTTCCCGAAGCCGTACTGGTCCAATACCTCCTCCAACAGCATTATCCGGGAGCTGGTCGATGAGGCGGATTTTGCGACCCGCGCGGAGTTAGAGGGGCTGATTGAGGGCGGGACGATTGAGAAGCTGGTGCACGAGGATATCACCTATGGGG
>CAYMGZ010000464.1:0-2662 GCA_964390095.1 uncultured Lachnospiraceae bacterium
GGCATTTACATAACAGTGTTATCTTAGAGGCATCTTAAAAACCAAATATTTAAAAGGAGCGCAACATGTATCTGGAAATAAAAAATGTAAAAAAGAGCTACGGCAAAGGCGAGGGCTATGTTGAAGTGCTTCGCGGCATTTCCACATCGGTTGAACAGGGACAAATCTGTGTCATACAGGGTGCGAGCGGCAGCGGCAAATCCACGCTCCTCAACTGCATTGGCGGCCTTGAGACCATGGACTTCGGCTCGGTCAAGGTGGATGGCATGGAAATCTCCTGTCTGAAACCGTCCGCATTGTCGGATTACCGCCGCGAGAACCTTGGTTTTGTTTTTCAGTTTTACAATCTTGTCCCAAATCTTACGGTCTTTGAAAACATACAGCTTTGCGAATATATTTCACAGGATCCGTTGGATATTGATGAGCTCATTTTAGTCCTTGGGCTTACAGAGCACCGCAATAAATTCCCTTCCCAGCTTTCCGGCGGACAGCAGCAGCGCTGTGCCATCGCAAGGGCACTCGTGAAAAACCCAAAGCTTCTTCTGTGCGATGAACCAACGGGGGCACTCGACTCCAAAACATCGCGGGATATCCTTAGCCTTCTGGAGGCAATCAACAACCGGTATGGAACAACCATGCTGATTGTTACCCATAACAATGCCATTAAAAATATGGTGCACAAAGTGGTCACCATCAAGGACGGGCTGGTCTGGCAGGATGATATCAATGAGACGCGTGTGTCCGCCGCGGATTTGGAGGAATTGTGATGAACAGGGTTTTTAAGAGAAGGCTTCTGCGTGACCTGAGGGAAAATTTCCGCCGCTGGCTGGCGCTGTTTTTGATGGTTGCGATGGGGATGTATATCGTGGTTGCCGTGGTGGGGGCGGCAGAAAACATCATTACCGGCAGCCATGAACGCGCCGGGGAAAACCATGTCGAGGACGGCGAATTTTCGACCTTGCTTTTGTTAACACCCGACCAGGAAAAGACTTTCCTTGATATGGGGGTCACGCTGGAACGGAAATTTTCGCTCGATATCAGGCTTTGGGATGGCTCGGTCATCCGGCTGATGGAAAACCGCAGCAGGATCAACCAAATCGACCTTGATACAGGGCGGCTTGCAAAGGAAGATGGGGAAATCGTTCTCGAAAAGCGCTACTGTGAGGAACATGGGTATCGGGCCGGGGATAAAATAAATATGGCGGGATGTGAATTTATCATCGTCGGGATTGGCACGACCCCCGATTACGACCTGCCGGTCAGCCAGTTTTCGGATATGTCGGCAGAAAGCACGCTTTTTGGTACGGCATTTGTCACATCGGAACAATTCGGGAAAATCCTTGCAGATGGTTTCCAAAATAATGTGGATTACACCTACGCCTACCGCCTTGGAAATAGTGCCAGTGACCATGATGTGAAACAAATGGCAAAGAGTTTTGGCAGCCTTACGGCATTTGTCACAGCCGCCGAAAATCCAAGGATCCTTGCGGCGGCGGGCGATATGGTGATGAACAAAGGAACGGGGCTGTTTGCGGGAATCGTGGTGATGGCGCTGTTTGCGTATGTGATTTCCGTGTTCGTCATACATCAGATCAACCGGGAGTCGAGTGTAATCGGAACTTTGTACGCGCTGGGGGTAAAGAAGAAGGAACTTTTGGTACACTATATCACGATGCCGGCAATCATCACCTTTTTGGGTGGGCTTGCCGGCGGGGCACTGGGATTTTCCGGGCTTGGCGCGGCGCATCAGATGAGGGAAACTTACGATTATTTTTCCATCCCTGCTTTTGATTTTGTCTACCCTGCCTATCTCATCCTCTACGCACTCGCCATGCCACCCCTCCTCTCGGTTATCGTAAACGTATTCGTTATCAACAGGAGGCTCTCGCAGACCGCCCTGTCACTGATCCGGAACGAGCGCAAGGCATCCGGGTTTTACGGCGTGAAATTAAAGGGCAATCATTTCGTGCGGAATTTTTGCATCCGGCAAACGCTCCGGGAACTGCGCACAGGCATCACCGTACTGGTTGGGATGTTTGTCTCGCTTCTAATATTTATGCTGGGGCTTAACTGTTTTGTGCTCTGTGAAAATGTAAAAAACGACAGCGCGGACAGCATAAAATTTGAGTATATGTACATGCTGGCATCCCCGGATGGGGAAATTCCTGCAAACGCACAGGCTTGTTATGCCAAAGCACTCTCCAAGACCGAACGGGGTTACACACTGGACATTTCCGTGATTGGCATTGGCAGTGGCAACAAATATTTTGATGCAAGGCCTTCCGCCGCAAAAAACAGCATTGTGATCGGGAAATCCGTCGCCACAAAATATTGCCTTGGCAAGGGGGATAAAATTACACTGACCGACCGTGCCAATGAGGTGGATTATGTTTTTACGGTGGAAGATATTTGCAGCTATTCGGTCGGATTGGCCGTATTTATGGACATTAAAAATATGCGGGGGCTTTTTGGGTGCGGGGATGGATATTACAACATGCTGCTTTCCGACAAACCTCTTGACATTGATGGAGGCAGGTTTATTTCCGTCACCTCGCGCTCCGATCTCAACCGTTCCTCTGCCGTGTTTACTGAAATGATGGCTCCGATGGTCACCATGGTCATATCCATTTCCGTCATTATTTTTTTCATGGTGATGTACCTT